>DASWUW010000032.1:0-2534 GCA_036406335.1 Trebonia sp. | reverse complement strand
GCTGCGGCCGCTGCCTCAGTTCCCCCAGTGGCGCGGCGCGGCCGGCACCGCGGTGCTGCGGGAGACTTCGGCGGCCCAGCAGCTGGCGGTCTCGCTGTCCGCCCCCCGCCGCTCCGGTTTCTACGAGGTCTGGCTGCTCGGCCAGGACGGGACTAGCATGATCTCGCTGGGTGACCTGAGCGGGGCGGATACGGGCACGTTCACCCTCCCGTCCGGGGTTGACCTGCGTTTCTACTCCCGGATCGATGTCTCGCTGCAGCCTTTCGACGGCAGTCCCGTGCACTCGGCGACCAGCGTGGTCCGCGGTTCTATGCCGCCCGCGAACGCGACCGCCGCCGGCCGGGGATAAATACCCGATACCGCCTGCATCCACGGCCGCCCGGCGGACCGTAGGCCACCCCGAGAACCGCGATCAGCCGCGGTGCAACGAACGGAGTTGGCATGCGAATGTTCAAACGCCTTGCGGTAGCCGTGGCGCTCACCGGAGTGTTCGCGGGCGGCACGGCCGGCCTGGCCTCGGCCGCGACGACCACCGCACAGCCTCAGTGGGGGCATTCCACGGTGCACCTGACCGGCGGGACGACCAAGGTCACCACCGCCCCGGGGATCGCGGCGGCGCTGCTCGGTCACGGCATCGTGCCGCTGGCGACGCTGCCCGGGACTGAGGGCGCGTCGATTCCCGCATCCGGGGTCGCGGTCACGTTCGCCTTCCCGGTGACCGGCGGCAGCGTGAACCTCAAGAAGGTGACCGGCACCATCAGCCACTCCGGGGGCATCCTGTTCATCGCCCCGGCGACAGGCAAGAAGATCGGCGTCTCCGGCTTCGTCATCAACCTCAAGCAGGGAGTGCTGACCGGGATCGTCAACGGCAACCCCAAGGCGCGGGTACCGCTGTTCTCGCTCAGCCTGGCCAAGGCCAAGATCGCGGCGGGCAAGCACGTCGTGTGCGTCTCCGGGATCGTCGTCCGGCTGACCAAGACCGCGGCCGGCGCGCTCGACGCCACGTTCGGCACCACCCTGTTCACCCCGGGCCTGGAGTTCGGCACGGCCAGCACGCAGATTAAGTTCTAGCGCACCGGCGCTAGCACCCGGTGATCCGGTTCCAGGGCCTTCTTCTCGGGGACGGCCCTGGAACTCGCCGGAGACGCGGGCGCCGACACGGACCGGGCCAGCCAGGCCAGGGCCACGGCGGTGACCCCCGCGGCCAGGCCCGCCGCGGCCGCGCCCGCCACGCCGTGGCCGGGCAGCTCCCCCAGCAGTCCGATACCGATGGCGGCGCTGGCCAGCGGGGTGACCGCGGAGATGACAGGCAGGGTGATCATGGGCCGGCCGGCCTGGTAGGCAGTCTGGGTCAGCAGCACGTTTCCCGCTCCGGCGGCCACCAGTGCGTAGGTCGTCCAGGAGGTCGCCAGCGCGCCCGCACCCTGACCCATCGCGTGCGAGAACGCCATCGTCACCACGGCCGCGCACGCGTCCGCCAGTCCCGCCGCCAGGGCGAGCAGCACCGCGCGGCGCCGGCCCGCGGCCCGCAGGCCGGCGACGGCGAACGCGGCGGCCGCAGTGCCGGCCAGCACGGCGCCCAGCTCCGCCGGCGCCCCGCCGTGGCGTTCCGCCAGACCGGGCCCGGGAGCGGACGGTGCCATCAGGACCAGGAACGACGCGATACCCAGGACCACCGTGAGCAGCGCCGTCCAGGAGGCCCGGCTGAGCCTGCGCCCGGACCAGAAGCGCACGATGACCACGGCGACGATGAGCTCGGCGCCCACCAGCATCTGCACCATGACCAGCGGACCGGACCGCAGCGCGACCGCGTGGGCCGCGAACCCGCCGACCTGCGTGCCCAGCCCGAGCAGCCACAGCGGCTGCCGGGCCAGCTGCACCAGCAGCCGCGGGCGCCCGGCCGAGGACTGCGGGGCCGTAGCGGCCTGCCGCTGTTCCAGCGCGGCGCCCGCCCCGTACAGCGCCGCGGCGAGCAGCGCGCTGACCACCATTACGATCATGTCTTCACGCTAGATGCGTAGTATCGCGTCGGGCCATCCGGGAAACCCCCCAATTGCACCTAGTGCTAGCAGCCCGGGCGACTGGGGGATACTGCGTCTCATGATGATCGGTGCGGGACTTGACCCGGGCCTCGGCCTTCCGTTCGGCCAGCTGCGGGCGGCCGCCCGGGAGGCGGAGCGGCTCGGGTTCGAAAGCCTGTGGACCCCGGCGGGCGGAGTCCCCGACTCGTTCCACGTCTGCGCTGCCTGGTTGCGGGACACCGGTCTGCGCACCGGGATCTCGGTCGTGCCGGCCGCCCGGATGTGGACGCCGGCCAGCCTGGCCCTCCAGACGGCCACGCTGGCCCAGCTGTCCGGCGGCCGGTTCGTGCTGGGGCTCGGCACCGGCGGCTACGGGCCGGGTTTCTGGGCCTCGGCCGGGCTGCCCAACCGGCCGATCGCGGTGATGCGCGAGTACGTCACCGACGTCCGCGCCCTGCTCGCGGGCCAGCCGGGCGGGGCCGGCCCGGCTGCCTGGGCGGAAGGCGGGGCCGG
>DASWUW010000031.1:0-3081 GCA_036406335.1 Trebonia sp. | reverse complement strand
CATACGATAATCCTAAAGTCAGGGAGGGCCGTCGAGCTGGCGGGTAACACCGCCGAGACCGCGCACCTGACCCGCCGCCGCGACCAGCTGGGCTAGCGGCGGAGGCTCACCGGTGGTCGTGGGCGTACTCGTCGTGGCGGCGCCACCACATGCCTTCTTCGTTGCGGCCGAGCGGGGCCCGGTCCAGCCACTGGTACATGCCCCACAACACATCCAGGCCGCGCCCGTAGGTCGAGTAGGTGTGGTAGACCTCGCCGTCCCGCCGGGCGAACGCGCTCATGCCGGGCCCTTCGCGCCGGTAGGTCTCCCAGTCCGTGCCGGCCACCGACTTGCTGAAGGCGTCGAGCGAGTCCTGCTGGCCGGGGGCGGCGCGCAGGTCCTGCTGGCCGAAGTTGTAGGCGACGGTTCCCGCCTCCCATTCTTCCTTGCTGTGGGCCACGCCGAAGTCGACGTTGAAGTCGCTGCCGTAGGACGATGCCCAGGGGAAGCTCCAGCCCATCCGCTGCCGGTAGGCGTGCAGCTGGGCCACCGGGGCCCGCGACACCGCCCACAGCATCACGTCATGACTGGCCAGGTGGGCCGCGGAGCCGTTGAAGCCGTCGGCGATAGCCGAGCAGGACGGGCAGCCGGCGGCGTAATCGGGCCCGAACATGAAGTGGTAGACAAGCAGCTGCGAGCGGCCGCGGAACAGGTCGGCCAGCGTCGCGGTTCCCTGGCCGGTCTCGAAACGGTAGTCCTTGGCTACCCGGACCCAGGGCAGCTCCTGCCGCCGCCGGGACAGCTCGTCGCCGCGCCGGGTCAGCTCCTTCTCCGCCTCGAGCAGCTCCAGCCGCGCGGCCAGCCACTCCTCCCGGGTTCCGGTCTGGTGACTAGTCATCACATTTCTCCTTCTTGTCGTTACGGCACAGGTTGGTCGTTACATCACCGGCGGGGTGAGCCCGGGAACCAGGTCCGGCGCGAAGAGGAGCACCAGGCCGAGCCCGGCGACCGCCAGCGCCAGCGGTACGTCGACCGCGGCCCGGGCGGGCAGCAGTTTCTGGGCGCAGGCAAGGACGGCGACGACCGCCATCCAGAACAGGCTCATCACGTCCAGCGCCACCAGGACCGCCATCAGCCCGATACTCGAGCCGGCGCAGTGCAGTCCGTAACGCACCCCGGAGCCGCCCCCCGGCCGGCAGCGGCGGCGGAAATACCGTTTGGCCGGCGTGAGCTCGTAGGCGCCCGCCGCGATCAGCACGGCGCCCGCCGCCAGCGGCCCGTGCGGCCGGTCCAGCGCGTACACCGCGATGCCGGTCAGCGCCCAGACGGCCAGGTAGGACGTGACGAACAGCGGCGCGGCGCGCCGGGTGCCGCTGACCCGGGCGCGGTCGGCGACCGCCGGGGCCGCGCCCGGCAGCATCATGGCCGCCATCATCGTCACCCATGCCGCGGCGAAGAACCCGAAGGACCCGGGCCGGGTCGCGATCCCCATATCCATGCCCCGCATCAGCCAGACGGCGACCGCCCAGCAGGCAGCGGCCAGTCCCAGCGTGACCGTCAGTGCGGCCGGGGGCGCGGCCAGGGGCCGCGATTCGGTAGTTGCCATCAGTCTTGACCTCCGGGTGAGGACCGTCCGCCGGAGCCGCGGGCCTGCTGGTCGAGGTGGTCGCTCAGCGCGCCGAGCGGTCCGTCCCAGTCGCGGGCCAGCGCGGCCAGGAACTGCTGGGCCACTTGCATAGGAGCGGAACGGAGCCGGTACCGCACCCGGCGGCGTTCGCCCGGTTCCGCCGTCACCAGGCCGGCCTCGGTGAGCAGCGCCAGGTGCTTGGCGATCGCCTGGCGGGTGATCGGCAGCTGGCCGCCCAGGTCCGTCGCCGTGGCCGGCCCGCCCGCGGCCAGCGCGGCCAGGACGGCCCGCCGGGTCGGGTCGGCCAGGGCGACGAAGACCTGCTCGGCCACCGCCTCCCGGTCGGAGGGCGCCTCCCGGTCGGCCACCGCCAGCGGGCGGTCAGGCGGCGGCATCGAACGGTCAGGCGGCATCGAGGTAGTCGGCGAGCTCGCCCAGCTCGCTGGCCCAGCCCCGGGTGTTGCCGTCGTAGGCCGAGCGGTAGGCGTCCTCGGGCAGCTGCGCGAAACCGGACTCGGTCACCGTCAGCCGGGTGCCCGGTCCCACCGGCTCCAGCGTGAACTCCACGTAGGTGCGGCGCGGGTCGTCCTCCGGCAGCCCGTAGACGTGCCAGGTGTAGCCGAACACGGCCGGCTCTTCCACCCGTTCCACCCGCATCTCGGCGGTGTGGCCGCTGTCGAACTTCATCCAGGCCGAGCCGCCCGGACGCAGGTCAATCTCCGCCTGCTGGCCGAACCAGGCGCCCAGCCCCTCGGCCGTGGTGAGCGCCGCCCAGACCGCGGCGGGCGGGTGCGCGAGCTCGACGGTTCGCTCGATCTGATCGGGAAAGCCCATGGCTGCCTCCATTAAGTAGCAACTGACTGGTTGCCACAGTATAGCAACCACTCAGTTGCGTCAATGACGGCGGCAGCCCGGGCGCCCGGTGCGGGCGGGCCGCGAATTTCCGCGCCGGGCGGCCTCCGGCCGCGCCGCCCGGTTAGCCCGGTGCCGGTTCCTGGAACGCGCGGCGGTAGGCCTGGGGAGTGGTCTGCAGAGCGCGGCTGAAGTGCTTGCGCAGGTTGTCGGCGGTGCCGAAGCCGCTCTTGTGCGCGACTGCGTCGACCGGCAGTCTGGTCGTCTCGAGAAGACGCTGGGCCAGCCGGATCCGTTCCCGCACAATCCACTGCAACGGCGTGGTCCCGGTGCTGGCCAGGAAGCGGCGCGCGAACGTGCGCGGGCTCATGGACACCCGGGCGGCCAGGTCGTCGGCGGTCACCGGCCGGTCCAGGTGCGCCTGCAGCCAGCTGACCGTATCGGCCAGCAGGTCGCCGGCGTCGGGGGGCGGCATCGGCGTTTCGATGTACTGGGCCTGCCCGCCCGGCCGGTGCAGGGGAACCACCAGTTCGCGGGCGAGCTGGGTGGCGATCTCGGTTCCGTAGTCACCCTGCAGCACGTGGAGGCACAGGTCGAGGCTGGCGGCACTTCCGGCGGAGGTG
>DASWUW010000030.1:0-5197 GCA_036406335.1 Trebonia sp. | reverse complement strand
CGCCGTCCGGCGGCAGGTCGATGCCGCTCATCCTGGTCTGCGCGGTGAACGGGACCAGGTCGGCGTCGGTGAGGTCCGGGGTCATCTGCGGGAGGCGCTCTTGCGCGAAGCCGACGATGGAGCGGCCCTCGGGCGTCTCGTCGGCGACGGATGACAGCAGGGCCGCCTCGGCGAGCTCCCGGTCCGTCACGCCGCGAACCGGAATGAGCCCGGCGGCCATCCGGTTGCCGCAGGTGATCGTGCCGGTCTTGTCCAGCAGCAGGGTCGAGCAGTCGCCCGCGGCCTCGACGGCGCGCCCGGACATGGCCAGGACGTTGCGCTGCACCATGCGGTCCATGCCCGCGATGACGTCGCCGTCGCCCGGGATGACCTGGTTCGCCGCGACGACGCAGCGGTCGCCCGCCTTGAGCTGGGCGGAGGGGATCTTCTCGATGCTGCCGTCGGCGCTGAGCCGGCGAGCGACGGTATCCTTGCGGGCCTGGCGGAGCGTGTCGGCCTGGGCCTTGCCGCGGCCTTCGGCCACTGCCTCGGCGAAGTTGGCGAACAGCACGGTCGCCCACAGCCAGAGAGCCACCAGGCCCACGAACAGGTCGGGCCGGGCGAAAAAGTCAACGGTGGTGACCACCGAGCCGACCTCGACCACGAACATGACCGGGACGCGGATCATCACCCGGGGGTCGAGCTTGACGAGGGCCGCGACGGCGGCGCGGCGGAGGATCGCGGGCTCAAAGAGCGCCGCGGCGCCCCGGACGCGGGCCTTCGGCGGCCGGCTCTGCTCCGGCTGCGCGGAAGCACGGGCATGGTCACAGCCGCCAGCCGGAGGGGCCGGCCACGCCGTTGCCGGGGTCGCCGTAGTCCGGCTTGCCGGTATCGGGCGGCTTGTCGGCGAGCTCGCCGCCGTCGGTGTCGCGGTCAAGCATCCGGCTGATCACCTGGATGAGCCCAATCACGGCCGCGAAGGCCGCCACGAGGATGGCGGTAATGAGCACGTCTTCCATGGTTCGCCCCTTAGAACCATTCCGGCTTGAACATCGCGATCGCGAGGTAGACGAAGGTGGCGACGGAGACGGCGAGCAGAATGCCATCAATGACGGTCATGGCCACTCCAAATCCTGAGCCGGGGAAACGCGGCGGTCCCGTTCGTCCGACGCGTTCTTGGTCACCACGAAGGCATTTGCCTCCGGGCCGCTTTCCGCCTCTTCCTCGGGCAGTTGCGTGATGAGGGCCGACTCGGGGGCGTAGGCGCTGAGCCGCTCGGGGTACGCCAGCCGGATGTCCTCCCGCGGGTGGTTCAGGTAGCGGGCCGGGAAGAACTCGCCGACCGGGATCAGCCCGCGCTCGAAGCCGCAGCCGAGCACCTTGTGCAGGCCGCACGCGCTGAGCAGGTAACCACCGGTGCGGTACCTGATGCCGGGTCGCACGATCCCCTTGGTCACCGGGCGGTCCTCGCCATCGATCGCCCCGCGCCCCAGGTAGAGCAGGTCCCAGTTCGGGTCGGTCATCCACAGCCGGGTGAGGAGGGACTGGAGCCGGGCGGCGAAGTGGCCCGCGAGCACCGCGTCATCCTCCAGGATCAGCGCCGGGCCCGCTCCGTCCGCGGCGGCTTGCTGCCAGCACGTCCAGTGGCTCATGGCCCGCCCGGCCTCGCCCAGCTTGAGGGGCCGGCTCCGCCAGA
Source organism: Trebonia sp. (assembly GCA_036406335.1). GTDB lineage: Bacteria > Actinomycetota > Actinomycetes > Streptosporangiales > Streptosporangiaceae > Trebonia. Next base: position 3,522 of record DASWUW010000030.1, on the reverse strand, counting down.
GGTCGCCGCCCGGGTGCTCCCACGGGCCGAGCCCGAAGCCGGGCAGGTCGCCGGGGCCGGCGGAGTGCCTGTCCATCGGCCCGTCCCAGTCCGACGTGAACTGGACGTCCCACGCGGCGGGGAGCACGCGCTCCATCCGGGCCCGCCGGTCAGCCCGGCGCCTGACGCTGACCACGTACGTCTGCAGGTGCCGCGCCATCATGCCGCATTCTGTAGCGGGCGCAGGCCAGCTTGCGGCACGGCGTCCAGCTGGCGGCCGAAGAGCTCAGGCTCGCCCCGGGTGACGCACAGCGGCGCGGCGAGGAAGAAGATGTCCCCGGCGCAGCCCACCAGGCAGTGCTGCTCCATCAGCCGGCCATCCGGGCAGGCTGGCTCGACCCGCGTGACGGGAAGCCTCCGAAACGTCCGGGCGGGGCCGCACGGCTCATAGCCGCTGCAGCCCGGCGCTCGGTCGATGGCCGGATGCATGATCGTGCTTCTGCTGTCTCGATGCGCGGACCCCACGATCGTGAAAGTTTTCACAAGTGTGAGTGACCATGGCCAGCGCGATTTGATCACGGGATCGCCGAACCTTCCTGGCCCTTGGCCGCCTGTCCATTCCGTTTTAACACCCGGCTACTGCCGTGGTCACGGTCATGCGGCTTTCCTGACGGGTCCCATGCGCTTCCCTAACAGGAAGGCGGATGCCCGCCTCCGGCTTCGTTCCGAACGGATGCGCGATTCCAGCGTCAGCTCAGCCACTGCCGACGGCACCAGGCGGTAGCCGGCCGCAGATCGTACCCGGCAGGGGTGCGTTGGTGGACGAGACGGGCACGTCACCCGGGCAAGGCCCCGTAATCTGTCCGGCGGGCGTGACCTTGACGGAGCGCTAACCTGGGATTAACGGCGCCCCGTCGGCCACCACGGTGGTCAGGCGATCCGCCTGGGCCCGCAGCGCCGCCTCGTTCCTGGCCGAAACAACCAGCGGCAGCGGCAATGCCATCCCGCTTGCCTGCGGAGGTGATCGGGGGCGGGGGCCTGCTCCAGGATCACGTGGGCGTTGGTACCGCTGATGCCGAACGACGACACGCCCGCGCGTACCGGCCGGTCGACGGTCGGCCAGTCACGCGCCTCGGTGCGCAGCCGGATGCTTCCGGCCGACCAGTCCATATGCGGGGTGGGCCCGTCCACGGGCAACGTCGCCGGCAGCAGCCCGTGCTGCAGGGTCATGACCATCTTGATCACGCCGGCGGCACCGGACGCGGCCTGGGTGTGACCGAGGTTGGACTTGACCGAGCCCAGCCACAACGGGCCCGGCCCCCTCGGCCTGGCGGGCATAGTCCGCGATGCGGGCGGCACCGGCTTGCCCGCCGACAACCCACCGCTGGTATTCACCACCTTCTCGACGTCGACGAAGAAGGCGTCCCGGTCAAGGAGGCTGCCACCGCCGTCGCGGTCGGCGAGTCGCAGCTAGCTGTCCGCCACGGCCAGGTCGTCGTCCCCCGGCTCGTCCGAGCAAGGCTCTTCGTCTCAGCCGGCCCGCTGCTGGCCGATGCGGACGGCACGGTGCTGGTCACCGGAGGCACCGGCGGCCTCGGCCGGCAGGTAGCCCGGCACCTGGTGGCCCAGCACGGCATCCGGCACCTGCCACTGACCAGCCGACGCCCCGTTGCGCGCCGTGATCCACACGGCCTGCGTGCTCGACGACGGCGTCCTCACCGCCCTGACCCCCAGGCGGCTGGCGAAGGTGCTGGCGTCTAAGGCTGACGCGGCCTGGCACCTGCACGAGCTGACACAAGACCTCGACCTCACGGCGTTCGTGCTGTTCTCTTCCGGCGCCGGCACACTCGGCACGCGCCCGAGGGCTGCCCGCCGTCTCGCTGGCCTGGGGCATGTGGTCCAAGGGCGGGCTATCCGCCAACCTAGCCGGGATCGACGTGCTCCGGATGGCCCGCACGGGCGTGGCCGGCCTGTCCACCTCGGACGGGCTCGCCCTGCTTGACCGCGCGCTCGACGCCGAGCGACCGCTGTGGGTGCATATGCGGGTGAACCTGACCGCGGTGACCCGCAGCAACGACAGCATCCCGCCGCTGCTTCGGGGACTGGTCCGGGCCCCGGCCCGGCCCCCTGCGGCGGCCGACACGACGGCTCGCAGTGGGCGGCCCTCAGCCGTACCCCCGGGCAGCGGCTCCCCGTGACGTTGACCTCCGACCACCACTCCCCTGCGGCGCCAGTGTCGTGGCTGTGCTCCGAACTCACAAGTGCCTGATCCGCCCGCCCGCGTTCGGCAAGCAGCAGGCAATGCCGGGCGGCGGACGGCGGTGCCCGCCCGGGCGGCCGGGGCTAGCGCGCGGCCGCGGCTGGGCTTACTGTCATTCTGTGATACCCGCTGCCGCGCTGGCCGGGAGCTGCCTGCTCCTTCTCGCCGCTGGGCTGGCCTGGACGGTGCGAGTGCTTCAGGTCGGCACTTTGGACGCCCTGGCGCTGGCCGACAAGATTAATACGCCCAGGCCCGTCTCCGCGCTGGACTGGCCTGAGCTTAGGGTGCGTGCGGTGGTCTCGCAGGACATCCCGGGCGAACCGTCGCTGGTGGTGGTGTTCGTTGAGTGGCCTGCCCATCGTGAGCGGTCGGCGACTCTGCTGGTGGACCTCGGCTGTGCTGATCAGCGGGCGTTGCCGCTCTTGACGCAGTGGTGTACCACCCAGGCGTCGATCTCACCGACTAGGCGCGCAGACGGGAAACTGGAGCTTCGCCGCCGTCAGAGCCGGGACCAAGTCCGGGCGGTCCTGATCGCGGAAGACCGGGTAGCACCCGTCTAGACCCGAATCGCGCCAGGAACTAGGCAGGACGCCGGCCTCGCCGGCTTGGACGGTGCTTGGTTACGGCGCGGTCGTGCAAGGAACGGGTTAGGGAACAATCGGGCACCTGCACCCGGTTAGATTCGCTGCTGTGACGTTGTGATGAGCATGGCGGCCGGGGGTCCCCGACGCAGGCAATAGTCCGGGTCAGTCTGGCTCCCTGCCTGCCGGCGCAGGCGTTCGAGCAGTGGCTGCGGTCGATCTGGGTGACGCGCTCACCCAGATCTGCGGCTGCGAGGGCATCCAGGTGAGATCGGCCGCGCTCATCCTGCACGAGGTCTCGGGTCTGGGCCCGCGCCGGGCAACAAGCTCTTGGTCCCCGTACAACGACTGGGGCGGGAGCCCTCGCCCTGCGGATCGGGCGGCCGTCTACGGGCGAGCGCACCAGCCTCGTACTCACCCTCAGAAGCTTCTCTTGTCCGCACCCTGGGTCCGTCGCAGCAGTGGACCGACCTGTCCTGGGAGGCCCTGCTCGACATGCTGGAACCACTCGGGATCGAGTCCGTCAGGGTCGACCCGAGCCGCCCGCGGCGGCTTACCTGTCTGCGGGTGGCCAGAGCGCCGGGTATCCGCCGGACCGGCCAGCGGCGTTACGCGGCCTACGGCACGAACCTGGCCCGGGGCTGAGCGGCCCGGCGGCGGGCACTGACATCGGCCCGGCTAACCGGCCCGGCTAACCGGCCC
>DASWUW010000029.1:0-2193 GCA_036406335.1 Trebonia sp. | reverse complement strand
ACGCGGACACGCTGATCGAACTCGCCCGAACGCAGGCATGAACCCGCAAAAAGCCCAGCGAACCCGTAGGCTCAGGCGACGGGCCTGTCGTTGGCCCCTCGTACCTCTCGGCGCGTGTCCGCGGGAAAGGCTTTGGTACCGGACATTGCACACCGACACTGCTGATCTCGCCGACCCGTCGCGGCCTGGCTCCGCCGACGGCGACGGCGGGCCGGGCAAGGGCAAGCTCGCCAGCGGGATCGCCCGCGGTGCCCTGATCGTCTCGCTGCTCACGGCCTTCTCCCGGGTTCTGGGCCTGCTCCGCACGGTCGTGTTCGCGCACACGGTGGGGTCCGGCTGCCTCGGCACCGCCTACGTCACCGCCAACCAGGTACCTAATCTCATCGTCGAGCTCGCCATCGGCGGCGCCCTGTCCAGCGCGATGGTGCCGGTGCTGGCCCGCGCCGCGAACCGGGCGGCGGCCGACCCCGGCGCCAAGGGGCACGTCGAGCAGGTCTCGTCCGCCCTGCTGACCTGGTCCGCCCTGATCCTGCTGCCGGTCACCCTGGCCATCACCGTCGCCGCCGGCCCGATCTCGCAGCTGCTGAACCCGGCCAACCCCAACGCCGCCTGCGCCCACGGTGACATGATCAAGGAAACCAGCTTCCTGCTGGTCAGCTTTGCCCCGCAGATCCTGCTCTACGGCATCTCGGTGGTGCTGTTCGGGCTGCTGCAGGCCTACCGCCGGTTCACCGCGGTCAGCCTGGCCCCGGTGCTCGGCAACGTGGTCACGATCTCCTGCTACCTGCTCTTCGGGTCGCTCGACCACAGCGCCACGCTGGCCCGGACGCCGCTGGCGGCCAACCTGGTGCTGTCCATCGGCACCACGATGAACATCGGCATGATGGTGATCGTGTCGCTGCCGGCGGTCTGGCGGCTGCGGCTGCGCTGGCGGCCCACGCTGCGCTTCCCGTCCGGCGTGCTCAGCCGGGCCAGCGGTCTCGCGCTGGTCGGGGTGCTCGAGTTCCTGGCCGCCGACATCTACGGCGTGATCACGATCGACCTGGCCAACGGGCGCGGCGACACCGGTGCGCTGGTCCTGGTCAACTACGGCAACCTGGTCTTCACCGCGATGTGCTCGGTGCTGCCGCTGGCCATTATCACCAGCGCCTTCCCGGTGCTGGCGGCCACCGAGGGCGACGCGTTCGACCGGACCAGCGCCGGGACGACCCGCGCGGTGGTGCTGATGTGCTGGCTCAGCACCGCGGTGATGGTCGCGGTGGCGGGGCCCGCGGCCCACGTCCTGACCCACGACAAAGGCCAGGTCAGCCAGCTGACCGAGGCGTTCCTGCTGTTCGCCCCGGGCATTTCCGGCTACGGCCTGGTCACCAACCTGTCCCGGGTGCTGTTCGCCCTGGGCAAGCTGCGGGTGGCGGGCGTCGGCCTGGTGCTGCAGCAGCTGCTGCCCGCGGCGCTGTCGTTCCCGCTGGTGCTGCTGACCCCGCCGACGTTCACGGTCGCCGCGCTCGCGCTGGCCAGCAGCGCCGGAATGCTCGCGCTGAACATCCCGATGGTGGTCGCTACCCGGAGGCTGCGGGGGCCGGCCGCGGTGGCCGGCGTCGGCCGGGCGGAGCTGGCCGGCGTCGCGGCCGCCGCCGCCGGAGCCGCCGTGGGCCTCGCGGTCACCCTGGTCCTGCCCGCGGGCGGGAGCATCTTCGAGGTCGGGGCGGGCGCCGTCTCGGCCGTGCTGGCCGTGGCCGTCTTCGGCGTGGTGGCGTACGCGCTGGACAAGGAGGACATGCGGGTCGCCGTAGGGCGACTGCGGCGGCTCGTTCGGAGCAGCCCGTAAGTCATCGGTTAGAAATGCGTGATAATGGTGACGTGCACCCGCGAGACGTGACGATCCGGCCGGTGGAAGAAAAGGACCGCCCCACGGTCGAGTGGCTCACTGCTCAGCTCTGGGGTGCGGCTGAGGTTGCTGTGCACGACGGGGTCTTCTACCCGGCGGCCCTGCCGGGTTTCATCGCCGAGCGCGCGGGCCGCATCGCCGGGCTGGTCACCTTTGAGGTGCGCGGCGACATCCTCGAGATCGCCACGATCAACGCGCTGAACCGGCAGGAGGGCATCGGCACCATGCTCATCGAGGCGGTCCGGGCCGAAGCCCGCCGCCGCCGCTGCCAGCGGGTCACGCTCACCACGACCAACGACAACATC
>DASWUW010000028.1:0-4010 GCA_036406335.1 Trebonia sp. | reverse complement strand
AGCTCCGGGATCGTTTGCCGCCGGGCGGGCCGAACGGGGCGGGTAGCCGGGCCGGGGCGGCATGCCGCGCTCCGAGCGGGGCCGCGACGGTCCCGGCGGGAGGTCGGCGGGCCGCGGACGGTCACGCTCCTGCCCGCTTGCGTAGCCTTGGTAGCCAGGGTCAACCGGGTAGGCGTCGGCTTTCAGGTAGGAGTCGGGCTGGTAGACGTCGTTTTCGACGTAAGCAGCGTCACCCGCCCGGCCGTGCGTGCCTCGGCTAGGCCCGCTGCCCTGACGATTCACCCGCTACCTCCCGGACCCAGCGTGCGGCGGTCGCCGTCCCACTCAACGAGTGTAGGGCGGACGGGTCTTCCGGACAGGTCCGACGGGTAATTGCGCCTGCTTCGACACTGTTTTATTTCAGCGGGTAGCGGCCCCGGACGCGGGTGTCGGATAAGTGCCGGGAGAGCTACTCTGAGATGACGGCGCGAGCGGTTTGCCCGCGTCAGTGAGGATTTGCGCGCGGTACCCCCCGTGCCGGAGTTCCCGTGCGGAGCGGCCATGGTGGCATGGATCGTCTGGTTGATCGTGGCGGCCGTGCTCGGCGTTGCCGAGCTGGTCACGTTTACGTTCGCCCTCGGCATCATCGCCGTCGCCGCGTGCGTCGCCGCCGCTACCGGGGCCGCCCATCTCGGCCTGCCCTTCCAGCTGCTCGCGTTTGTCATCGCCTCGGCGGCCGGCCTCGGCCTGGTCCTGCCCGTCGCCCGGCGCCACGTGAAGCAGCCGCCGCTGCTCAAGACCGGCCCGGCCGCGCTGGTCGGCCGCCCGGCCCGGGTGCTGGAAGAGGTCACCGGCTATGGCGGCCGGGTCCGCATCGGCGGTGAGGAGTGGTCGGCCCGTTCTTACGACGAGACGCATGTCATCCCCGTCGGCCGCACCGTCGACGTTATGCAGATCGAGGGCGCGACCGCCCTCGTCTACCCCAGGGAGTAACAAGAAGAAAGGAGCCCGCAGCTATGTTCATCGCGGAGCTCGTCATTGCGGTGGTGATCGCCCTCATCGTCGTGCTCACCGTGGTCCGGTCGGTCCGCATCATCCCGCAGGCGCGGGCGCGGAACGTCGAGCGGTTCGGCCGGTACCGCAAGACGCTGGAGCCGGGCCTGAATTTCATCGTGCCGTTCGTCGACCGGGTGAAGACGCAGATCGACCTGCGCGAGCAGGTCGTCTCGTTCAACGGCCAGTCGGTGATCACCGAGGACAACCTGGTCGTGCAGATCGACACGGTGCTGTTCTTCCAGGTGACCGACCCGAGGGCGGCGGACTACGAGATTGTCGACTACATCGGGGCGATCGAGCAGATCACGGCCACCATGCTGCGGTCGGTCATCGGGTCCATGGACCTGGAGCAGACGCTGACCTCGCGGGACAAGATCAACGCGCTGCTGCGCGGCGTGCTCGACGACGCGTCGGGCAAGTGGGGCATCCGGGTGACCCGGGTAGAGATCAAGGCGATCGACCCGCCGAAGTCGGTCAAGGACGCGATGGAGAAGCAGATGCGCGCCGAGCGGGAGAAGCGCGCGGCGATCCTGACCGCCGAAGGCCAGCGGCAGTCGCAGATCCTGACCGCCGAAGGCGACAAGACGAGCAAGATCCTGCGCGCCGAGGGCGACAAGCAGGCGGCCATCCTGCGGGCCGAGGGAGAGGCCGAGGCGATCAGCCAGGTCTTCACCTCGATTCACCGCAACGACCCGGATCCGAAGCTGCTTGCCTACCAGTACCTGCAGACGCTGCCGCAGCTCGCGCAGGGCGCGGGGAACACCTTCTGGGTCATCCCGAGCGAGGTCACCACGGCGCTGAAGGCGGTGACCTCCGCGTTCGGCGGAAGCGAGGCCGAAGCGGCCGGGCCCGGCGCCGCCGCACCGCAGGCCGCGCCGCCGAGTCCGCCGATTCCGCCGGTTCCGGTCCCGCCGGTCCCGGCGCTTCCGGTCCTGGAGACGCCGCCGCCTGCGGCGGCGATCCCCGGGCCGGCTGTCAACGGCAGCGGCCCGGTCTCAGGCGAAGAGCACTAGCAGCACGGCGATCAGGCAGAGCAGTACGGCGGCGATCACCACGAGCCGGGTCCGCGAGGATCCGGCTTTGGGGCCGGTCCGGCGGCCCGCGGATCGTGCTCCGCTGGCCGGCGCCGCGACGGACGGAGTCCGGCTCGCCGGGCCGGGCGCGGCGGCCCCGCCGCCGGTTGCGGTGCTCTCGGGGGACGCGGCGCTCGGGGCCGGCTCCCACTGCGGCGGCGTCTTCCACGGGGCGGCTGGCCGGGTGCCGCCGGAGCGCCCGGCGCCGCGGGCGGTCCTGCCCCCGGCAGCGGGTCCGCGGCCGGGAGGATTCGGGTCCGCGGCAGTGCCCGTGTCACCGGAAGACGGCCGCAGGGCCGGCCAGGCGCTGGACACCCGGATGGGGTCCCAGCCGGCCGGCTGGTACTCCGGTGCGGGAAGCTGGTCGCTGGTCAGGGGCGGCGGCTCCGGAGCGGGCGCCGCGGCCGCGGGCAGCAGGTCGTCCGCGGGCAGATCGTCGGCCGCCTCCGGGAGGGCGTCGCCGGCGGTGCTGGCCATGTCCTCGGCGACCCGGTTGAGGGCCGCGATGATGACCGAAGGATCGGGGCTTTCCGCGTCTAGTGCCGCCGAGCCGATGCGGGCTCCGGCGGTCGCGGCGTCGGAACGGCCCGCATGCCGTGCGGTGGGAATAGGCTGGGACGGCGAGCGGGTCAGGGAGCGCCAGCGCTCCTCCCACTCCTCGGTGGTCCCTCCGCAGCCCCGGACGTACGCCGACAGCACCGGCAGGTCGGGAATCGTGGGACCAACCTCCGCGGCCCGGATGAGATCGTAGGGGTAGTGGGCGCGTGCTGCGAGCTCGGCCTGTCCCAGTCCCGCGCCGTCTCTGAGCTGGCGCAGCTCGTTCAGGAACCGCGCCGTGTCATCGCCCGGCGCTCCATGGCCCGCCATCTGCCGCACATCGGCTTTATGGTGCTCCACCCAGACACCCCTCCCCTTGAATCCGTCCGGCCGGCTGGACTCCCGGATTCGCCCCCGGAACAAGGGCGCATCCCTCGACCAGGATTCAGTAGCAGGTTATCGCGCGTGATCGCGCCGGGCGCGGGCAACGGCAAGCTTTAGGCCCGCTGATTTCGTCCGGTAATCAAGCTGACCCGGTTTAGCCGGCGGACAGCAACCAGCGGCCGCTGGCTAACCGTGGATGGTCAGGCCTACCGTGAATGCCACCCCGAACGCCAGCTGCAGCCGTCCCGTCTGCCCCAGGGTTGCGATCAGGCCCGGTCCGGAGACCCCGCCGCGCACCGACCGGGCCGGCGCCAGCGCGAGCGGCACGGCCGCCAGCGCGATCAGCGTAAACGGCCGGTACAGGGCGAGCACCGCCGCCAGGGCAAACGGCACCAGGAGGAACACCAGGTAAACGGCTCGGGCGCGGGCGTTGCCGATCCGCACGGCGAGGGTCCGCTTTCCCGCCTCCGCGTCCGAGCCGATGTCCCGCAGGTTGTTGACCATCAGCAGCGCGCAGGACAGCAGCCCGGCGGGCACCGATGCCGCGAGGCCCAGCCAGGACAGCCGTCCCATTTGCACGAAGGCGGTTCCGGCCACCGCCGCCACGCCGAAGAACACGAAGACTGCTATCTCGCCCAGCCCCTGGTAGCCGTACGGGTGCGATCCGCCGGTGTAGAACCAGGCGGCCAGTACGCACAGGGCGCCCGCGGCCACGATCCACCACGAGGTCAGCGCCGCGAGCACCAGGCCGAGGCAGCAGGCGAGGAAGAAGCACGCGAAGGCCGCGTATTTCACCGCCCGGGGCGAAGCGGCGCCCGATCCGACCAGCCGCATGGGCCCGGCCCGGCGTCCCGCCTCGTCGGTGCCCCGCACTCCGTCGCTGTAGTCATTGGCGTAGTTCACGCCCACCTGGAGTGCGAGCGCCACCAGCAGCGCCAGTACCGCGCGCCCGGGTGCGAATTTCCCGTACCCGGCCGCGAC
>DASWUW010000027.1:0-4135 GCA_036406335.1 Trebonia sp. | reverse complement strand
AGCTCCTCCCGCGCCGTCCGGGACCAGCAGGACAGGCACACCACCCGGTGCAGCGACCCGTGCAGCTCGGTGACCTCCCGCGCGCCCGCCGCCTGGTGCAGCCCGTCCACGTTCTGGGTGATGGTCCCGCGGATTAGCCCGGCCCGTTCGAGAGTGGCGACGGCGAAGTGCCCGGCGTTGGGCGCGGCCCCGGTGATGTGCCGCCAGCCGAGGTGCGACCGGGCCCAGTACCGCTGCCGGGCTTCCGCCGACCCGGTGAACGCCTGGTAGGTCATCGGCTGCCCGGCCCGCCGGGCCTGCCCGCTCGGCCCGCGGTAGTCGGGAATGCCGGACTCGGTAGACAGCCCGGCGCCGCTCAGCAGCGTGACGTTGCCCGGGCGGATCAGATCAGCCAGCACCGCATCCTTCACCCCTCCATGCTGCCATGCGCGGTGAACCACCTGATCCAGGGCGGCCGGGCCGAAACCGGGCCGGCCCGCGGGCGCCGCACCGGAAAGGTTCATGATGGACCCTGTGTGCACCGTTGTCGTCGCCCTCGAGCCGGGCGAGCGGGTCCCGCTGCGGCTGCTCGGCGTCCGGGACGAGCTGGCCACCCGCCCCTGGCGCCCGCCCGGCCGCCACTGGCCGGGCTCGCCGCTGATCGGCGGGATCGACGAGCAGGCGGGCGGCACCTGGCTGGCGCTTCACCCCGGCCTCCCGCGGGTGGCCTGCCTGCTCAACGGCCGGGGCCCGCTGGCCGCCCCGGCCCGGCGCCGCAGCCGGGGCGAGCTGCCGCTGCGCGCCGCGGCCGAGGGCCCGGACCTGCTCCGCGCGCTGGCCGCCGACCCGGACGCGCTCGCCGCCTACGACCCGTTCCACCTGATCTGCGCCACCCCGGACGCGGTGACCGCGCTGACCTGGGCCGGCCTCACCCCGGAAGGGCCCGCGTCGCCGGCCGCGGCCCGTGGCCTGGCCCCCGGTACCCACCTGTTCACCAACGCCGGCCACGCGTACCCGGCGGCGCCCGGCGATCCCGGCGGCGAGCCCAAGGCGCTTTACTTCGCGGAAAAGTTCGCCGCCGCGCGCCCGTCCGCCGATCCCGCGCTCCCGCTGGCCGGCGCCTGGGGCGACTGGCTGACCCTCGCGGCCGGGGACGGCCTCGACCCGGCCGACCCGGCCGCCATCATCGTCCGCCACGTGCTGCCCGGCGGCCAGGTGCACGGCACCGGGTCGGTGACCCTGATCGGGCTGAGCCCGGACGGGATCCGCTACGACTTCCAGCCCCGCCCGGGCACCCCCGGCAGCTGGTACCCGGTCCCGCTCGGCGGCTAGCTCAGGCGAACCGCCGGACCAGGCCGGCCAGGCCCCGCGGGTAGACCTCCTCGGTGGTCGCGTCGAGCTCCTCCAGGGTCCACCAGCGGTAGCCGGCGATCCCGTCGGAGCGGTGCATCGCGGTCACGTCGCCGAGCGGCTGCTCCGCGGCCGGCACCCGCCCGATGAAGTAGTGGTCGTGCTGCCGGACCAGCCCGTGGACGTACCAGGAGTACTGCACCTGGCTCGCCGCGTGCACCTCGCCGGGGTCTACCGGCACGTCTTCCCAGCCGGTCTCCTCCAGCAGCTCGCGGCAGGCGGCGGCGTAGAAGTCCTCGCCCGGCTCGACGCCGCCGCCGGGCGTGGCCCAGTGCTTCCCCTTCGGGGGCCGGTCGTCGTAGCCGAAGAGCAGCACCCGCCGCTCCGGGTCGACCGCGATCACCCGCCCGGCCAGCCGGACCGGAAGCTCAGGCGCGGTCGGCTCGGACGTGGCCAGCTCGGACGCGGGCAGCTCAGATTCAGGCACCCGCTCATTGTCCCCGGCTTGCCCCCGGTGAATCCCGTCGCCCCGCCAGCCGGTATCCAGCGACCCGGTATCCCGCGACCCGGTATCTAGCAACCGGTACCCTGGCCCGCGTGCTCGAACAAGTGACGGTCACCAGCTACCTGACCCCGCTGCGGGAGGGCGGCAGCCTGCCGGCCGTCGTGGAGGCGGACAACCTGGGCACCTACGTGCTCAAGTTCCGCGGGGCCGGCCAGGGGCCGCTCGCCCTGGTGGCGGAGGTCATCGCGGGCGAGCTGGCCCGCACGCTCGGCCTGCGGACCCCCGAGCTGGCCCTGGCCGAGCTCGACCCGCGGATCGGCGCCAGCGAGCCGGACCCGGAGATCCAGGACCTGCTGCGGGCGAGCGCCGGGCTCAACCTGGCGGTGGACTTCCTGCCCGGCAGCGCCAACTTCGACCCGCTGGGCTGGACCGCGGACGAGGACTTCGCCAGCGAGCTGCTCTGGTTCGACGCCCTGATCCAGAACGTGGACCGGACCTGGCGCAACCCGAACCTGCTGGTCTGGCACGGCGACATCTGGCTGATCGACCACGGCGCGGCGCTGTACTTCCAGCACGACTGGGCCCGCGCGGCGCCGGACAAGCCCTTCGACGCCCGGCAGCACGTGCTCAAGGACCAGGCGGCCGGGCTCGCCCGGGCCCACGAGAAACTGGCCCCGCTGGTCACCGAGCCGGCCCTGGCCGAGGCCACCGGCAGCGTGCCGCAGGAGTGGTTCGGGCTGCGCGGCGCCGGCGCCTACACCGAACAGCTGCTCCGCCGGGCGCCGCTGGTCCCGGAGGTCATCCGGTGGTGAGCGAGATCTTCGAGTACGCCCTGATCCGCGTTGTCCCGCGGGTCGAGCGGGGCGAGTTGGTCAACACCGGCGTGATCGTGTACTCCCAGTCGTTCCGCTACCTGCGGACGCGGATCGAGCTGGACTCCGGCCGGCTGCTGGCGCTCGACCCGGCGGCCGACATCACCGCCGTCCGCAGCGCGCTGCGGGCCTTCGAACGCGCCTGCAGCGAGGGCCCGCTGGCCGGGGCGACCCTGGGCGAGCGTTTCCGCTGGCTGACCGCGACCCGCTCCGGCATGATCCAGCCCGGCCCGGTGCACGCCGGCGTCACCGGCGACCCCGCCGCGGACCTGGACCGGCTCTTCGGCCGCCTGGTCGCCCGCTGAGGCGGCGGGCATGATCGCCGCCCTGGCCGCGGTACGGCGGCGGCTGTCCGCCTACCCGGAACTGGCCGCCGTCCTGGCCGCCGCCGCCATCGGCCTGACCGTACCGCGCCCGCTGGCCTGGCTGTCCGCCCGCCAGGGGATCAACCTGCTGCTGGTTATCCTGGTCTTCGCCACCGCGGTCACCGTCGACCCGCGGGCGCTGCGCCGCCTCGTGCTGGCCTGGCGGCGGATCCTGGCCGCGGTCGTGGTCGGCAGCACCGTCCTTCCGGCCCTGTCCTGGCTGGCCGCGCAGCTGGTGCCGGCCGGCCCGCTGCGCGACGGGGTCCTGGTGGCCGGGCTGGCCCCGTGCGAGATCGCCTCGGTCGCCACCACCGCCCTGGCGGGCGGCGAGGCCGCGGTCGCGGCGGGCGTGCTGATCGGCTCCACGCTGGCCACGGTGGTCACGGCCGCCCCCATCCTGACCCTGGAGGCGGGCCGCGCGAACTTCTCCCCGGCCGGGGTGGTGCGCAACCTGGCCCTGGTGGTCGCGCTGCCGCTGGCGGCCGGCCTCGCCGCGCGCGGCTGGATCCCGGTCACCGCCCGGTTGCTGGCCACCGGGCGGGCCGAGACGGCCGCCGCCCGTACCGCCCTGGCCGCCGTCGCGGCCCTGGTCGCCCTGGTCGCGGCCGAGGTTCACCGGTCGGCGGGCTACGCCCGGGTCGCCGCCGCCCTGGTGCTGTTCCTGGCGGCCTCGGCCGTCATCGGCTGGGTCCTCGGCCTCCGGTCCGGGCGGCCGGCCGGGTCGGCGCTGCTGCTCACCACCTCGATGCGCGACTTCGCGGTCGCGGCCGCGCTGGCCACCGCGGCGTTCGGCCCGCGGGCCGCCGCGCCGCTGGGCCTGTACGGCATCGCCGTGCTGGTCTGGGGCACCGCCGCGGCGGGCGTGCTCCGCTCCCGGGCCGCTCCCTAGCAGGCCGCCCGGTAGGGCACCCCGGGCACGTAGCTGTCCCACTCCGAGTGGGTCAGCGGCTGGCCCAGGTTCCCGCAGACCGCCGCGCGGGCCGCCGCCGGGCTGGTGCCCCGCAACTGGACGCCGCTGTCCGCGCTGGCCGCGGCGAGCTGGTCACCGGACGGGGCGAAGGCCA
>DASWUW010000026.1:0-1664 GCA_036406335.1 Trebonia sp. | reverse complement strand
GGCACCCCTGCCAGCACCGGTACGACCATGCGGATCCTGGAGCAGGTCGGCTTTTTCGGCGGGCTCGGTATCGTCATCGTGCTGCTGGCCGCGATGGTCGCCGGACGGGTCACCGCCGTCCCCGGCGTGCCCGCGGCAGCCACCCGGCGCGGCGACGACGTGGTCCCGGCCACCCGCGAGTCCGCGGACGAGAGCGAAACCGAGGTCATCAGCTAATCACCGGCCGCGGGAAATCACTTATCCCGGGCTTACCGTATCGGCCGGCTGCCCCCGTCGCGCATCCGCGCGGCGGAGGCAGTGCGCGTTACGGGCCGGGAGTGCTCAGCCCGCGCCGAGCTGATAGCCCTCGCCTCTTACGGTCTTGATGAACTGGTCGCCCAGCTTCGAGCGCAGCCGGCGTACGCAGACGCCTACGACGTTGGAACCCAGGTCGTTCTCGTAGCCCCACACCGAGGACAGCAGCTGGCCTCGGGAGACTGACTGGCCGCGGTGCCGGATCAGTTCCTGCAGGAACAGGAACTCGAGCCGGGTCAGCGGGACGCGGCCGCGCCCCAGGTCCGCTTCCAGGCGGCCGGTATCCACCTTGAGGTTCCCGACCTTGATCACCTGATCCGGCCGGCTGCCGGAAGACCAGGTACGGCCGTCGCGTTTATCGGAACCGTCGCGCTCAGGGGAAACCGCGCGATCGCCAGGCTCTGTGCTCACGCTTGCACGCTCCATGTCCATACTTCATTTCACGGTTCTAACGCCGTTTGGTTCACTAGGGTGCGGGCCCGGTCACGGCGGCCGCGACCGGGCCCGGCTGGACTCTCGTCCCGGAGACGAAAGCGTCCCCCGAAGGTGACCGCTACATCTTGATCCGGCCGAAGTCGTCGAACTCGCCGTTGCGGACGCCGCCGAGGAAGGCCTGCCACTCATCCGAGGTAAACCGCAGGACAGCACCCCCGCGATCACGGCTGTTGCGGACGCCGATGATGCCTTCCGGCTGGTCCGACACCTCCACGCAGTTGCCGTTCGCATAGCTCAGCGAACTCTTGATCCAGGTCATGCTTCCCGCCATTAGGGTTCCCACGTTGTCCCTTCACTGATTTTCTCCGGGTCGGTGCTTGCTGCGGGAACGGTGAGCCTCCGGGGGCTTCCGGCTCACCGTCCCCGCCCTCCCCGCGAGCCGGGTCCGCTGACCGTTGCGGCGCGGTCGCGGGACTCGGGCGCGGTGCCGCGATTGCGTCACCGGCCGCCCGCGGGGAAGCTTCGAAGCGACCAGCCAAGCCGATGCCCAGCCACTAACTTGGTGACCAGCACCAGTTGAGCTGAGCCGCTGGTTGCGAATCTGAGTCGTCCGGCAGGCCGTCTGAGCTGGCCTCAACCGAATTAACAGGTTCACTGGTAATGCTGCTGCAAGTTGCAGTGCAAGACATCGGTCAGCTGCCGTATTTAGAGGAACGCCGGCCGCAGCCTCGGTCAGTGTCAGTCGGCGGCGGCTGGCGCTGGGCTGGTCACAGCGGCGGCCTAGCAACTCGCGCTGACAAGGACGGCAGGTTCGACGTCGCGGTCATTGGTGATGAGGTAGACGACCTCGACGGTCTTCTTCCTTCCTCGTGACGGTGCGGCGTAGCTGGGCGACCTGGGCGGCGCCATCGAACTCGATCCAGGTGGCATGTGGC
>DASWUW010000025.1:0-2345 GCA_036406335.1 Trebonia sp. | reverse complement strand
GGACGAGCTGACCGCCGGGATCAGCCTGGACGCGTTCGTGCTGTTCTCCTCCATCGCCGGAACCTTCGGCGGCGGCGGGCAGGGCAGCTACGCGGCCGCCAACGCCTACCTCGACGCGCTGGCCCAGCGCCGCCGCGCCCGCGGGCTCGCGGCGCTGTCGGTGGCGTTCGGGCCCTGGGCGGGCGGTGGCATCGGGCAGGCGACCGAGGCCACCGTGGCCCGGCTGCGCCGCAACCGGTGGGAGGTGCTGCTCGACCCCGAACCTGCCCTGGGCGCGCTGGCCCAGGCGGTGGACGGCGCCGCCCGCGGCAGTGCGTCCGGCGCCGGACCAGGCGACCCGGGCGGCGTCCGCATCGTGATGGACATCGACTGGGGCCTCCTCGCGCACGCGCCCGGCGCCGCTGACCTGCTGCGGGTGCCGTTCACCAGGGACCTGCCGGAGATCCGGGAGCTGGCCGCGGCCCAGGCCGCGGACAGCGGCGGCCCCCGGGCCGCGGGCGACCTGGCCGGACGGCTGGCCGGCCAGTCCGCCGGCCGGCAGGAGCAGCTGCTGTCCGACCTGATCCGGGCCGAGGCGGCCGGGATCCTCGGGCACGCCTCGCCCGATGCGCTCGAGGCCGGCCGCGCCTTCAGCGAGATGGGATTCGACTCGCTGACCGCGGTGGAACTGCGCAACCAGCTCAGCGCCGTCACCGGCCTGAAGCTGCCCGCCACCCTGCTGTTCGACTACCCGGCGCCGGCCGGGCTGGCCGCCTACCTGCGGCAGGAGCTGGCCGGCCGGGCAGACAGCCCGATCGGCGTAACCGCGGCCGCGGCCGCGGACGAGCCGATCGCGATCGTGGGCATGGCCTGCCGCTACCCGGGCGGGGCCGCCGACCCGGGCGCCCTGTGGCGGCTGCTGGCCGCCGGGACGGACGCGGTGGCGGCTTTCCCGGGCGACCGCGGCTGGGACACCGAGCGGCTCTACGACCCCGACCCGGCCCAGCCGGGCACTTCTTACGTGCGCGAGGGCGGCTTCCTGTACGACGCGGGGGACTTCGACCCGGCGTTCTTCGGCATCAGCCCGCGCGAGGCCCTGGCCATGGACCCCCAGCAGCGGCTGCTGCTGGAAATTTCCTGGGAGGCCCTGGAGCGGGCCGGCCTCGACCCGGCGGCGCTGGCCGGCTCCCGGGCCGGCGTGTTCATCGGCGGGTACGGTTCCGGGTACGCCGCGGCCAGCCTGGAACCCGGCCCCGGCGAGCCCGGCCCGGACCGGGCCGGCCTAGAGGGCCACCTGGTGACCGGCAACGCGACCAGCGTCATCTCCGGCCGGGTGGCCTACGCCCTGGGCCTGGAGGGCCCCGCAGTCACGGTGGACACCGCCTGCTCCTCCTCCCTGGTCGCCCTGCACCTGGCCAGCCAGGCCCTGCGCGCCGGCGAGTGCACGCTGGCCCTGGCCGGCGGGGTGACGATCATGGCCACCCCGTGGGAAATCGTCGGCATGTCGCGGCAGCGCGGCCTGGCCGCGGACGGCCGCTGCAAGGCGTTCGCCGCCGCCGCCGACGGGATGGGCATGGCCGAGGGGGCCGGCCTGCTGGCCCTGGAGCGGCTGTCGGACGCCCGCCGCCACGGGCACCGGGTGCTCGCGCTGGTGCGCGGCAGCGCGGTCAACTCCGACGGCGCCTCCAACGGCCTGACCGCCCCCAACGGCCCGTCGCAGCAGCGGGTCATCCGGGCCGCGCTGGCCAGCGCCGGCCTGCGCCCGGCGGACGTGGACGCGGTGGAGGCGCACGGCACCGGGACGCCGCTGGGCGACCCGATCGAGGCCCAGGCGCTGCTGGCTACCTACGGACAGGACCGCCCGGGGGAACGGCCGCTCTGGCTCGGCTCGGTCAAGTCCAACCTCGGCCACACCCAGGCCGCCGCCGGGGTCGCCGGGGTGATGAAGATGGTGCTCGCCCTGCAGCACCAGGAACTGCCGCGCACGCTGCACGCCGAGACCCCGTCGGCGCACGTCGACTGGTCGGCCGCTGACGTCCGGCTGCTGACCGAGCCGGTGCCCTGGCCGAGGGGCGGCCGCCCGCGCCGGGCCGGCGTCTCCTCCTTCGGCCTGAGCGGCACCAACGCGCACGTCATCATCGAGGAACCCCCGGCCGGCGACGGCGACGGCGGCGGCGGCGGCCCGGCTGACCGCGGCTCCGCCGGCCGCGGCGAGGGAGAACCGGGCCCGGACCCCGGGCACCCGCTGCCCGGGTCCCGCACGCCGCTGGAGCCGCGGCCGGCCAGCTGGCTGGTGTCGGGGAAGACGGCGGCGGGACTGGCCGGGCAGGCCGCCCGGCTGGCCGGCTGGCTGGCCGCGCGCCCGG
>DASWUW010000024.1:0-2149 GCA_036406335.1 Trebonia sp. | reverse complement strand
TACCAGCTCTACTACGTTTTCCCGCTCACCGAGGAGCAGCAGACCCTGCAGCTCGTCCAGACGATGCTGATCGGGGTGGGGATCGCGCTCGTCGCGCTCCTCGCCGCGATCGCCTCGCTGGTCACCCGGTGGGTGGTGGTGCCGGTCCGGCACGCGGCGCGGGCCGCGCAGCGCCTGTCGGCCGGCCAGCTCGAGGAACGGATGACGGTCGGCGGCAAGGACGACCTCGGGGCCCTGGCCACGTCCTTCAACGACATGGCGGACAGCCTGCAGGAGAAGCTGCGTGAGCTTCAGGAGCTCTCCAAGGCGCAGCGGCAGTTCGTCTCCGACGTCTCGCACGAGCTGAGAACGCCGATGACGACGATCAGGATGGCCGCGGAGATCCTCTTCGAGTCCCGCGAGCAGCTTGACCCCGCCGCGGCCCGGTCGGCGGAGCTGCTGACCAGCCAGACCGAGCGGTTCGAGGTCCTCCTCACCGACTTGCTCGAGATCAGCAGGCACGACGCGAACGTGGCCACGCTCGACGCCGAGCCCGCGGACGTGTGCGATATCGTGCGCAGGAGCGCGGACGACGCGCAGCAGCTGGCCGAGCGCCGGGGCTGCCGCATCGAGTTCCGGCTGCCGGTTCAGGCCTGCCTGGCGGAGGTGGACCGGCGCCGGGTCGAGCGGATCTTGCGCAACCTGCTGGTCAACGCGGTCGAGCATGGCGAGGGCAGGGACGTCGTGGTAACCGTGGCGGCGGACCGGGACACGGTCGCCGTCGCGGTGCGCGACCACGGGGTCGGGCTTTCCCCGGGTGAGGAGCAGCTCGTTTTCGAGCGGTTCTGGCGCGCGGATCCCTCGCGCGCCCGGACGGTCGGCGGGACCGGCCTGGGGCTCGCGATCTCCCACGAGGACGCCAGGCTGCATGGCGGCTGGCTGCAGGCCTGGGGCGAGCGGGGCCGGGGGTCAGTGTTCCGGCTGACGCTGCCGCGCGAGGCGGGGCAGCCGCTCGCGGGCTCGCCCCTGCCCCTGGGACCGGACGAGGCGGAGGTTGTCGCCAGCGCCGCCAGCACGCTCGAACCCGATCTGGCGGGCGGCGCGCGTGGCTAGCCGCCAGCGCCCCGGGCCCGGGCACGCCCCCCGCGGGTGCCTGCCGCGGCGGCGAATGGCCCTGCGGCCGCTGCTCGCCCTGGCGGCCGCCCTGGTCACCGCGTTCGGCATCGCCGGCTGCGTGTCGCTGCCGAGTGCCGGACCGGTGCAGTCCTTCCCGGTCACCCAGGGCCCGGACGCGCAGGGCGAGCCCTACCAGCAGGTCGTCTTCGGGCCGCCGGGCGCGAACTGGTCGCCGACGCAGATCGTGCAAGGGTTCCTGGCCGCCTCCGCCAGCTTCGGCGACGACTGGCCGGTGGCCCGCGAGTACATGACCCCGCAGGCCAGCAAGGCCTGGCGGCCGTCCTGGTCAGCGACCGTCTACAGCAACGGCCCGAACGTCCAGAGCCCGGTCTACACGGTGGCGCCGAGCGCGAAGCCGGCGGTCACCCCGCCGCCCGCCGCCGCCGCCGCGAAGCGGAAGCGGGGCGCCAAGCCCGTGGCCAGCCAGGCGTCGGTCCAGATCACCGGGTCGGTCCTGGCCAGCCTGGCGAGCTACGGCAGCTACGCGGTGCCGTCGTCGTCGGCGCCGAAGGGCTCGCCGAGCGCCGAGCCGACCATCAAGCTCGTCAACCTCGGGGGCAAGTGGCGGATTTCAAGTGCCCCGCCGGAACTGCTGCTGACCAGCGACTCCTTCAGGAGCGACTACCAGCTTCGCAACCTCTACTTCTTCGACCCGGCGAGCCGGTCGCTCGTTCCCGATCCGGTGTACGTGCCCTTGCAGGCGACCCCCGCCGACCTGATCAACGGACTGGTTCACGACCTGGTCACCCCGCCTCAGGACTGGCTTTCCGGCGGGGCGACGCGGACCGCCTTCCCGGCCGGCACCAGCATCGGCGCCGTCGCCCTGGCCGGCGTGACCGCGGTCATCAACCTCGGCGGTCCCATCACCAAGTCCGTCAGCCAGGTGCTGGAGCAGGTCTCCGCGCAGTTGCTGTGGACGCTGTCCGGCTCCGGGCAGGGCGGCCAGCGGGTGCAGTCGGTCGAGGTGGAGGTGAACGGCAAGCCGTGGATTCCG
>DASWUW010000023.1:0-2351 GCA_036406335.1 Trebonia sp. | reverse complement strand
CGGCCAGGTTCGCCGCCAGCCCGGCCAGCAGCAGCTGGCTGACCAGGTCGGCGTCCGGGCGGAAAAAACGGCGCGCGACCGCGATCGCCCCCCAGCCCGCCAGGGCGACGCAGGCCAGCCGGGAAACGGCGACGGCTTCGGTAAAGCCGTTCAGCGGCGGCGCCGCCGCGTAGCGGCCCGGTGAGAGGTAGTTGACCGCGTTTCCCGGGAGGGGGAAGGCGCCGAACATCTCCAGCAGCGCGTGGGCCGCGATCCGGCTGTGGCCGTACCAGGTGCTCACCGGGTCGGGCCGGAACGGGACGGGCGGCTGGGTGTACCCGCCGGCCGCGCGCAGCAGCCGCTGGCCGCACCCGGCGGCCAGGTACGCGGCGACGGCCGCGGCCGCCAGGGACAGCTCCCGCCCGCGGGCGGCGAGGGCGGGCGCTACCGGACGGAGCCCGCGCCCGCCCCGCAGCCCGGCCGCCAGGCCCGGGACTGCTCGCGCCAGCGGGACCGCCAGCAGCGGGCCGACGGCGACGACCAGCACCAGCGGGTCGGCCAGCAGTCCCCAGGCGAGCAGCAGGCCCGCCGCGGGCGGAACGTACCAGCCGCTCGCGGTGCTCGCGGGGCCCGGCGGCCAGCAGCGGTCGAGGAAGAGCCAGCAGAGCATGACCGGGACCGCCGTGCCGATGTGGCCGACGGAGAAGATCAGCACGAAGACGCCCACGCCGGGCTGCGGGGCCAGCATGATCGCGAGCACGATACCCATCCGCACCAGCGGGTACCGGCGCGGGCCGCCGGGGGTAGGGGAGGCCGCTCCCCCGGAAGAAAGCAGCAGGGCGGTCGCCACGACCAGGGTGTAGGTCAGCGCGGCGGCGATATGGGCCGTGTTCGGGTGCAGACCGAACAGCCGGACCAGCAGCGCGATCTCCGGCAGCTCGGTGCTGATGAAGGGGACGTCGGAGACGTTCCAGCCGGACAGGTACAGGTTGCCGTGGGCCAGGTCGCTGGCCATCAGCAGGATGTTGGCCTCGTCCGAGTTCTCCGGGTAAGTCTTCGACAGCCGCAGGTACAGGGTGAACAGCACCGCGAGCACCAGCAGGAAGGCGGCCGCCCCGGCCCGCCGCCGGGCCCGGCCGGCCGGCAGGCGGGCCGGAACGACCGCCACAGAACGCAGCGCAGTCATAGTGTGTCACACAGTAATCTTCGGCGGCGCCCGCGGCAGGCAGTGGCGCGAACTCCCCCCAGGACGGACTCACGCGGTGCAGCTAACCCCAGCCTCTGACGCCCGGACCGCCCCGCCGGGACCGGCCGGGCGGCGCGCCCGGCTGGACCGGCCGGTACTGGCCGGGGTGATCGCGCTGGCGGGCTGGGCGGTCTTCGCCGCCGCCCGCCTCGCGGGCTGGGCGCACGGGCAGCTCAGCCTGTTCATCGCGTCCGGCACCACGTACAGCCACCCCGCGCTGATGTTCCCCCGGGTCGGTCACGTCAAGGGGAAGGGGTACGACGGGCAGTTCTACTACCGCTTCGCCTTGGACCCCTTCGACTGGCACCCCACCGCTTCCGGCATCACCATCGACCACCCGTACCGCTACACCCGGATCGGGTACTCGGTGGTCGCCTGGCTGCTGTCCGGCGGCGGCCAGGGCCCGGTCCTCCCCCTGGTTCTCGTGCTGGTCAACCTGGCCAGCGTGGCCGCCATGGCCTGGCTCGGCGGCCTGCTCGCCCGCGACTCCGGGCGGCACGCGCTGTGGGGGCTGCTGTTCGCCGTCTACTTCGGCCTGGTGATCAGCGTGGGACGGGACACCTCAGAGCCGCTGGCCGACGCGTGCCTGCTCGGCGGCCTGCTGACGTACCGGCGCCGGCGCTACGGGCTGGCCGCCGTGCTGATCGGCTACGCCGTGTTCACCAACGAGCCGGTGCTGGTGCTGCCGGTCGCGCTGGGGCTCACCCGGCTCGGGCAGCTAGGCCGGGGCCGGGCCCGGCCGGGGCCGCCGGACCTCGCCTGGGCCGCGCCCGGGCTGGTGTACCTGCTGCTGCAGGGCATCCAGCATGCCGTGGTAGCGGGGACCGCGGGCGGCGTGGCGGACGCCGCGGCCAACCTGACCTGGCCGCTGACCGCCCTGGTACCCGGTCTCTACCGGGACATCCACCGGATGAGCTGGACGCACCTGGGGACCTACGACTACAACCTGATCGAGTTCCTCGCCCTCGCGGCGTTCGTGGGGGCGGGCCTCGCGGTGATCCGGTCGACCACCGCCCCGCCGCACGAGCGGGTCGCCCTGGCCGGCTTCGTGCTGGTGGAGGTGGTGCTCGCCTCGGGCCAGTTCTGGAACAGCGTCTTCGGCGACGGCCGCACCTACGTCGACGCC
>DASWUW010000022.1:0-3575 GCA_036406335.1 Trebonia sp. | reverse complement strand
CTCGCGGTCGGCGCCCGCCCGGCGCCCGACGTCCCGGAAGCGGAGCTCATCGAGGTGGCGACCGCGCCCGCGCTCTTCCGCCTGCTGGACGCGGGCAGCGTGGACATCATGGTGCTCGACGGCGAGGCGCAGCCGGCCGGCGGCATGGGCGTCAGCCGCCAGGCCAAGGACGAGATCTACCACTGTCCGCCCACGCTGCTCATTATCGGCCGGGCCGACGACCGCTGGCTCGCTACCTGGTCAAAGGCCGAAGCGGTGATCAGCCACCCGATCGACCCGGTTGCCCTGGCCCGCGAGCTGGCCGCGCTCATGCGGACTCGCGTGGCCGCCCCGGTCGGTACGGAGCCGGCCGGCCCCACCTCGCTCGGCCCCGCACCGACCGCCACCGCGCCCGCCATCACAGCTTAGTAACGATCTGTCTTGCCGCCGATGGACACCCCGAGCTGGCCCGCGCTGATCCGCGCGCTCATCGCCAGGCAGGCGCTGACCGCGGAGCAGACCGCCTGGGCGATGAACGAGATCATGGAGGGGGCTGCTACCCCGGCCCAGATCGCCGGCTTCGGCGTAGCCCTGCGGGCCAAGGGCGAGACCGCCGCGGAGATGTCCGGGCTGGCCGCGTCGATGCTCGCGCACGCCACTCCGATCACGATCGCCGGCCCGGTTACTGACCTGGTGGGCACCGGCGGCGACGGGGCGCACACGGTGAACGTCTCCACGATGGCGACCATCGTGGCCGCCGCCGCCGGGGTGCCGATGGTCAAGCACGGGAACCGGGCCGCATCCTCCGCCTGCGGGGCGGCGGACGTGCTGGAGGCGCTGGGCGTGGTCATCGACCTGCCCGCCTCGGCCACCGAGGTGCTGTTCGCCGAGACCGGGCTGGCGTTCCTGTTCGCGACGCTTTACCACCCGTCGCTGCGGCACGCGGGCCCGGTCCGCAGCCAGCTCGGCGTGCCGACCGCGTTCAACTACCTCGGCCCGCTAACCAACCCGGCCCGGCCGTCCTCGCTCGCCGTCGGCGTCGCCGACCCGCTGATGGGCACCGTGCTCGCCGGGGTGTACGCGGCCCGGGGCAACACGGCCCTGGTGTTCCACGGCGGCGGGCTGGACGAGCTCAGCACCACCGGGCCGTCCACGGTCTGGATCGCCGCCGAGGGGCAGGTGTCGCAGACCTCGTTCGACCCGGTCGTCCTCGGCCTCCCCCGTTCCACCCTGGCCGACCTGCGCGGCGGGGCCCCGGCGGACAACGCCGCAGTGGCCCGGGCCGTGCTCGGCGGCGCGGCCGGCCCGGTCCGGGACATCGTGCTGCTCAACGCGGCCGCCGCCATGGCCGCCGCCGACGGGCTGGCCGCGGTGGCCGCAGCCAGGACCGCCGACCCGGCCGCGACCGCCGCGGCCACCGGCGAGGTGCTGGCCAAGACGCTGTCGCAGGGCCTGGCCCGCGCCGCCGCCGCCGTGGATTCCGGTGCCGCCGCGGGCCTGCTCGCCCGCTGGGTGGACGCGAGCAACCGGCTGGCTGCCCCCCGCCCCCGCGGCTGACGCGCAGCGTCCCTGAGTTCGCCTCAGCCCGCGGGCCTACTCCTGCGGGATGAAGCGCGCCGGACGGCCGGAAGATACCGTAGTGCCGTGGGGCCCGAACGCGACCTGTCGTATCCGGCTGGCGACCGTCCGCCGCCGGCGTACCCGGCGTACCCGGGATCCGGGTCCCGGCCGCCGCGTCCGCCGCTGACCAAACGGATGCGGCCGGCCCACTGGATCGCCCTCGACTGCGCCGCCGGCGTTTTCGCCGGCCTCGGCGACACGGCCGTCATCGGGCGGCATTTCCCCGCCGGGCCGGCCAAGGTCACGGTCGTCCTGCTGTTCGGGGCGATGGTCTTCGTCTCGCTGGCGCTGCGCCGCCGGGCGCCGGTGACCGCGTTCGGGTCGCTGGTCGTCATAGGCGTCCTGCTGTCCGGACTGGCGTCGTCGGCGGCGCCCGCGGTGATCTTCCTGGCCGCCGCGTTCGTGCTGTACACGGTGACGGTCGAGAGCCGCAAGCGGACCGGGATCGCCGCCCTCGCCCTGGCCCTGGTGATCATGGTGGCTCTCACCGTGGCCGGCCGCAACCAGCCGGACGATGCCGCCGGGGTGTTCATCCCGGTCGCGCTGGCCTGCGTTATCGCCTGGATGACGGGCTACTCGGTGCGGCAGCGCCGCCGCTACGTGGTGACGTTGCAGCAGCAGGCAGCGAGCAGCGCGGTGGCGGAAGAGCGGCTGCGGATCGCCCGTGAACTGCACGATGTCGTGGCCCACAGCATGTCCGTGATCGCCGTCCAGGCCGGCTACGGCCAGTACGTCATCGACAGCAGCCCCGACGGTGCCCGGGAGGCACTCGGCGCGATCCAGGCCACCAGCCGGGACGCGCTGGAGGAGATGCGCCGGATGCTCGGCGTGCTGCGCCAGCAGGACGCCGAGCAGTCGAACGGCCCGGCCGGCGCCGGGTTCGCGGCGGCCGGGCCAGTGTCTCCGGCGGCCCGGGCTGAGCCCGGCTCCGCGCCGTTCTCCCCCGCTCCGGGGCTAGGCCGCCTGGACCGGCTCGTCGGCCGCACGTGCGGGGCGGGCGTGCGGGTCGTCCTGGAGAGCCGCGGCCAGGCCCGGCCGGTGCCCGCGGGGGTGGACCTGTCGGCCTACCGGATCATCCAGGAGGCGCTGACCAACGTGGTCAAGCACGCGGGTACGGGCACGGCGTGCGTGGTCAGCATCGGCTATACGGACGCGGACCTGGTCATCCGGGTGACCGACGAAGGCGGCGCACAGGCTGGCCCGGTCCTGGCCGCGGTCACGGCCGCCGGGACCGGACACGGGATCATCGGCATGCGGGAACGGGTGAACCTGTGCGGCGGCACGTTCAGCGCCGGGCCCCTGCCCGCCGGGGGCTTCCAGGTCGCGGTCTCGCTGCCGCTGCCGCCGGTGACGGTGCCCGCTCCGGCGGACGCCGGAAGCCCGGAGATCGCCGTCGGCTCGTTCACCGCCTCCGGCCTGCTCGCCGTCTCCGCCCCGGCCGCCGCGGCCGCGACGGACCGCACGCGATGACCATTTCCGTCGCCGTGGCCGATGACCAGGCCCTGGTCCGGATCGGATTCTGCGGCATCGTGGCCGCCACGCCGGGTCTCACCGTAGTGGGCGAGGCGGCCAACGGGGCGGAGGCAGTCGCGGTGGCCCGGTCAGCCCGGCCCGATGTCCTGCTGATGGACGTGCGCATGCCGGTCCTGGACGGCATCGAGGCGACCAGGCAGGTTACGGGCTCCGCGCTGTCGGCCGGCGTCCGCGTGATCATCCTCACTACCTTCGACCTGGACGAGTACGTGTTCGGCGCGCTGCGGGCCGGGGCGAGCGGCTTCCTGCTCAAGGACACGCTCCCGGAAGAGCTCATCACCGCCATCCGGGTCGTCGCCAGCGGCGAGGCCCTGCTCGCCCCGAGCGTCACCCGCCGGCTGATCAGCGAGTTCGCGCGGACGCCGACCGCCCGGCCCGCGGGCCCGGCGGCCCGGGCCTCCGGGCCCGCGAACCGGGTCACCGGGCTGCTCACCGAGCGTGAG
>DASWUW010000021.1:0-2161 GCA_036406335.1 Trebonia sp. | reverse complement strand
ATACGAGAAAACTGCCGATCCGCTGAACTGGGCCAAGCCGTGTGGCGAGGGGAACACGTAAGGCTGCAGTTGTGTCTATGGGGAGCTACATGTCCACCGAGTACGCGAAAGCGCTGGGCGTCCGACTGCGCGCCATCCGGTCCCAGCAGGGCCTGTCCCTGCACGGCGTCGAGCAGAAGTCGCAGGGGCGTTGGAAGGCCGTCGTCGTCGGCTCGTACGAGCGCGGCGACCGCGCTGTCACCGTGCAGCGTCTGTCCGAGCTCGCCGAGTTCTACGGCGTGCCGGTCCACGAACTGCTGCCCGGCACCGGTGCGCCGGCGTCGGCGCACGAGCAAGGCGGCAAGCTGGTGCTCGACCTGGAGCGCCTGAAGTCCCTCCCGGTCGACCAGGCCGGCCCGCTGCTGCGCTATGTCGGCAGCATCCAGAGCCAGCGCGGCGACTGGAACGGCCGCGTCATGACGATCCGCGGCGAGGATCTGCGCACGCTCGGAGTCATCTACGAGATGGCCCCGTCCGAGCTGATCAAGATGCTCACCGAGTGGAACGTCCTGAACCCGGCCGCGGCGCGCCCGTACAACGACGAGGAGGGCGACGGCGAGCCCGGCGCTTTCTCGGGCGGCTTCGCCGAGGACGACGACGAGGAGTAAGCACTCACGGCGTCACTGCTTCACACGGCTCAAAGCCCGCCCCGCTCCGACGCGCGCGGCGGGCTTTAGGCTGTTCGGACGAGGACGGATACTAAGAAATCAGGCGGCGCGCGGGAGGGATCCGGGGCCGCCGCCGGCCGCCGGGGCACCCGGTGTGCCGGGCTCGCCGGCCGGCGAGACACCGGATGGACCGGCCGCCTTCCCCGTTTCGGCCGCACCCTTCTTCTCCGCTTCCACCGCCGACCGCAGCGAGCCCATCGGGAAGTACCGCGCAGCCGGCTTACGCCCCCGCTGCGCGGTCCAGCTGTCGGCGAAGCCGCCGGTGCCGTGGACCAGGACGACCGGCTCGCCTTCCCCGGCGGCCTCGTAGTACATGCTCAGACCGTTGACGTCGACATAGGCGCCCATGGCGGTTCCCCTCGCTCACTTGCCGGACGGCTTCTCCGTCACCGCCCACAGCCTCGCGCCGGCGGCTGGCAGACCGCTGACGGGGCACTGACAGCGGGGAGTCGGTGCTGCTCAGCGGGGCCGGGTAGGCCAGGCGTTGCCCCAGAGGGGCCTCAGGTGGGCCTCAGCGGCTTCCGAGCGGGCCCCTGCCGGCCCCTGGCTAGTCCGGCTGCGTTAATGCGCTCAGTGCGCTGCTCAGTCGGCTGTGACCGCCGCCTTGCGGGCCCGGTGGGCCCGCACCCTGCCGCGGCTCGCGCACGTCGGCGAGGGGCACCAGCGGCGGCGGCCGTCCGGATCGGCGAAGACCCCCCGGCAGTCGGCCTCGGGGCAGGACTTCAGCCCATGGCGCTCGGGGCCGGTGAGCTGGTCGGCCGCCTGGCGGGCGATGCGGCCGAGCGCGGCGGCGGCGTCCTTCGGCGCGGGGCGGTCCAGGCCCGGTGTGCCCGCCGCGGCGACCAGGCGCAGCGGCTCGTCGTGGGCCGCCAGGAAGGCGACCAGCACCGGTGCGGCCTCGGGGGGCGGATCCTCGCCGGTGGCGGCGGACAGGGCCAGCGGGCGCAGGGCCTCGCGCAGGTGGCGCGCCAGCTCCAGATCCGCGTCGGCGACCGGGGCCTGCGGCGTCAGTTCCACCGCGGCGAGCCAGTCCGCGAAGCGCTCCGGGGTCGGGATGCGCTCCTCCGGATGGCGGCCGAACGCGCTGCCCCGCGTGGCGAGCAGGTTCAGCCAGGTCGCACCGGTGTCGAGGCGGAAGGGGGCGGTCTGCATGCGGATCAGTGTAACGGTCTCGCCGTTACATCTGCTAGCGTGCCCAAGTAACGCTTGAGGCGTTACACCGAACCGGGGAGGACCCATGGGCCTGATGGACTTCGAAGCCGCCACCCTCGACCGCGAGGCTGGCTACGCCCTGCTGGACGTGCTGCAGGACGAGGCGACCCAGAACGCCGCGCTGCCGGGCGTGGAGAAGCTGGCGCCGGGCTTCACCGACTGGATCGTGACCGCGCTGTTCGGCGGGACCTACCAGCGCCCCGCGCTGTCCCTGCGGGAGCGGCAGATCGTCAACCTGGCCG
>DASWUW010000020.1:0-4280 GCA_036406335.1 Trebonia sp. | reverse complement strand
CTCCGCGGGGCCGTCGGCCCGGCCGGCGGCGTGACCGCTGGCGAGCTCGTCGCGGACCAGGCCGACGACCTGCTGCCGGAACCCGATCGACGGCCCCCCGATCAGCTCCCAGGCCCGGATGATCCCGACCAGGAACGAGACGACCACCAGGATCGCGATGGTCCGCACCGGTCCGGCGTCGCTAGCCCGGTCTCTGATGGCGAGGCCCGCGATGAGCTGGTAGACGAACGCGGCCGCCATGCCGACGAGGAACAGCGCGTCCCGCGCGACCGGCCACGAGATCGGCCACTCGCGGGCCAGCGACACCAGCGAAGCGGTGACGAAGAGCAGCCCGATGATCCCCACCACGGTGGCCGCCGGGCCGATGTTGTCCTCGGGAATCAGCGCGAACAGGGAGACCGTGAGCGCGTTGGTAAACGCCGTCAGTGCCGCGTAGGCGCGGATCCGGTGCACCTGGGCCGAGGCCTCGGTCTTGTTCAGCCGGTCGCCCGCGACCGAGATAGCCACGAACAGCAGCCCGATCAGCGCGCCGGCCACCCCGGCGCTGGCAAAGAAAAAGTCGTGGACATCCGCGGGAACCATCGCACGATCTTCGCACGCCCGGCCGGCCTGGCTGAGCAGCGGAGCCGGAGGGCGGAGCACCCATCCGTTCGGACTCGCTGGTTTGATCTTGTGTCCTCGGTAAGGTGAAACCCATGGACATCACCAAGCCAGAAGTGGACTATCCCGAGGGCACGCCGCCCCAGGCGCTCGAGGTCACCGACATCTGGGAGGGGAACGGCAAGGTCGCCGGCGCCGGGGACACGGTCTCGGTGCACTACGTCGGGGTTGCCTACTCCACCGGCGAGGAGTTCGACGCGAGCTGGAACCGGGGCGAGCCGCTGCAGTTCCGGCTGGGCGTCGGCCAGGTCATCCAGGGCTGGGACCAGGGCGTGCAGGGCATGAAGGTGGGCGGCCGCCGCAAGCTGGTCATCCCGCCCGACCTCGGCTACGGCAGCCGCGGCGCCGCCGGCGCCATCAAGCCGAACGAGACCCTGATCTTCGTCTGCGACCTCGTCTCCGCCTGACCCTTCCCGGCCTGGGCCGCCGGCCGGTCTTCCTGACCGGCCGGCGGGCCTAGCGGGCGGACATCCAGAGCCGGGCGAGCCCGTGGATCGCGTCCACGCTGGGCGTGGGCACGCCGGTCAGCAGGCCTAGTTCGCGCACCGCGCCGGTCAGCGCGTCCAGTTCCAGCGGCCGCCCGGCCCGCGCGTCCTGCAGCATCGAGGGCACGAAGTCGCCCAGCTTCCGGGTCACCGCGTGCCGGTCCTGCGGAGTCTGGGTGATCGGGCAGCCGATCCGCTCCCCGATCGCCCGCGCCTCCAGCATCGCGCGGGAGATAAACCCGCGCACCAGGTCGTCGTCCAGCGCGGGCCCGGTCGACGTGCCGGTCAGCGCGCAGATCGGGTTGAGGGTCAGGTTGCCCCAGAGCTTGTACCAGACGTCGTCGCGGATCCGCGACGACACCGTCACGTCGAACCCGGCGCCGCGCAGCGCCGTCGCCAGCGCGTCCAGGCGGGCCGAGGACGACCCGTCGAGTTCCCCCAGGATCAGCCCGTTCCCGCTGCGCCAGGACACCTCGCCCGGGGCGGGCGAGGACGCTGACAGGTGCACGGTCCCGCCGATCACCCGCGCCGCGGGCAGCACGGAAGCGATGGCGCCGCCCGGGTCGACGCTGTCCAGGTGACGGCCCGCCGCCGGGCCGCCGAACCCGTCCAGGAACCACCAGGGCACCCCGTTCAGCGTGGACAGCACCGCCGTGTCCGGACCGAGCAGCGGGCCGGCCGCCGCGGCCACGCCGGCCATCGACTGCGCCTTGACCGCCACCACGACGACGTCCTGGACGCCGAGCGCCGCCGCGTCGTCGGAGGCGGCCAGCCCGGCCGTCATCAAACCAGACCAGCTGACCGAGCCGGGGCCGGCCGTCACCGTGACCACCTTCGTGGTCACGGTCCCGCCGGCCGTGAAGACCCGGAGGCCGTCCGCCGCCAGCGCGGCGAGCGTCGCCCCGCGCGCCAGGACCGAGGCCTCGACCCCGTCCGCCCGCGCCAGCCCGGACGCGATAACCCCGCCGATGGCCCCGGCGCCGACCACGCAGATACGCATAGGCCCATGTGTATCCCGAGCGCGCTGATATGCGAAAGTCGGAGCATGAGCGCTCCGAGTCCCGACCCGGCCGTTGCCCGCTCGCTGGCCGGCGCGTTGCCCCGCTCGTTCTGGCTGGACGGTCCGGACGCGCCCGAGCCGCGGCCGGCGCTGGCGGGCAGCGTCACCGCCGACCTGGCGGTCATCGGCGGCGGATTCACCGGCTTGTGGACGGCCCTGCTCGCCCGCGAGCGCTACCCGGGTCTCGACGTGGTGCTGCTGGAGGCGCGGACCGTGGGCTGGGCGGCCTCCGGCCGCAACGGCGGGTTCTGCTCGGCCAGCCTCACCCACGGCATCGGCAACGGCCGGGAACGGTTTGGCGCCGAGATGCCGCTGCTCGAGCGGCTCGGCCGGCAGAACCTGGAGGAGATCGGCGCGGCGATCGCCCGGTACGGCATCGACTGCGACTTCCGGCCGACGGGGGAGCTGGCCCTGGCCACCGCGGACTGGCAGCTGGACGGGCTCGACGAGCAGGCGGTCGCGGCCCGGCAGTTCGGGCACGACGTCGAGGTCCTGGACGCGGCGGGCGCCCGCGCCGAGCTGAGTTCGCCGCTGTGGCACGGCGGCCTCAAGTACACAACCGGCAACGCGATGCTCGAACCGGGGCGGCTGGCCTGGGGACTGCGCCAGGCCTGCCTCGACGCCGGGGTCCGGATCTACGAGTACACCCCGGTGACCTCGCTGTCGCCGGGCCCGGGAGCCGGGGCCGCGCTCGCCACCCCGTACGGCTCGGTACGGGCCGGCCGGGTCGCGCTGGCCGCGGGCGTACCCGGGGGGGCGCTGCTGCGCCGGATCGGCGCGTACGTCATCCCGGTGTGGGACTACGTACTGATGACGGAGCCGCTCACCCCGGAGCAGGCGGGCTCCCTGGGCTGGCGTGATCAGCGCGGCGCGTCCGACCTGAGTAACCAGTTCCACTACTTCCGGATGACCAGGGACCGGCGCGTGCTGTGGGGCGGGTACGACGCGGTCTACTACAACGGCGGCCGGGCGGGGGAGGAGCTGGCGACCAACCCGGAAACCTTCACCCGGCTGGCGGCGCACTTCTTCGCTGCCTTCCCGCAGCTGGAGGGAGTGTCGTTCACCCACGCCTGGGGCGGGGTGGTCGATACCTGCAGCCGCTTCTGCGCCTTCTTCGGCACCGCGCACTCCGGCCGGGTCGCGTACGCGGCCGGATTCACCGGGCTGGGGGTGGGCGCCTCCCGCTTCGCCGCCCAGGTGCTGCTGGACAAGCTGCACCCGGAAGAAGATTCCGAACGGTCCCGGCTTTCCCTGGTCAACTCCAGGCCGCTGCCGTTCCCGCCCGAGCCCCTGCGCTCGGCCGTCGTGCAGGTGACCCGCGCGTCGATCGCGCGGGCGGACCGGAGCGAGGGCCGGCGCGACCCGTGGCTCCGCCTGCTGGACCGGCTGGGCCTGGGCTTCGACAGCTGAGCCGTCCGACTGCCGGACCAGCGGAATGCGGCGGCCCGCGCCCGTGTTGCCCTGTTCGCCGGGTCCGGTGCGGGCCGGGTGGTTTGAGGCCCCGCGAACTGGGGACCATGAGTTCTCGGAAACGATTTGACGATGGTGCGGGAGACCCGTAAGGTTCATCTTGCCCCGAGGGGGAGGGAACGCCGGAAGGCGGTCCCGGACCCGGGTAGCCACCAGTAGAAAACCGCTACGGAGCTCTGCGTGCGTACTGCACCACTCCAAAAGGGGTTGTAAGCTGATGGCACGGGAATTCCGGAATGGAAAACCGGCAATAGGTACGAGAAATCGTACCGTAAGCCGATTTGACAAGAAGGAAAGCCCTGATAGGTTAAAAGCGTAAAAACCGAAGATAAACCAAAAGGTCGAGCCGCTGGAAGAGCCGAAAGATTAGCTCTAAAGCTGGTTTGACAAAATGGGAATCCGAGGTAAGTTAAAAGAGTCGCCCCAAGCGAAAGACGAAAGTCCGGATCATGGTGAGCGTCTGTTTCTTGAGAACTCAACAGCGTGCTAAAAGCCAGTGCATGAAAATGTACTAACCCCCGTCGGGATCGGGCTTCGGTCTGGTTCCACGGATTTATTTAGCCATGAATCACTCATGGTTGGGTGAGTTTTCCGGTCGTTTCGGC
>DASWUW010000019.1:0-2757 GCA_036406335.1 Trebonia sp. | reverse complement strand
GCGGCCCCGGCGGGTTCAGCCCGCGCTGGCAGCCCTGGTACGACGGCACCCGCCGGGTCGCGGAGCTGGTCGAGCGGCTCGCCCCGGACCACCTGGTGGTGGTCTACAACGACCACCTCAACCACTTCGACCTGGACAACTACCCGACCCTGGCCATCGGGGTGGGGACGACCTTCCCGCAGGCGGACGAGGGCTGGGGGGCCCGCGACCTGCCCGACCTGCCCGGGGACGTCCGCTGGGGCCTGCACCTGACCGAGCAGCTGGTGAACCGGGAGTTCGACCTGACCGTCAGCCAGGACCTGGCGATCGACCACGGGATCTTCTCCTGGCTGCCGTACGTGTTCGGCCGGGCCGGGGACGACTCGGCCTGGCCGGTCACGGTCACCCCGATCGCGGTGAACATGATCCGCCAGCCGCTGCCCGCCGCTACCCGGCTGCGGTCCCTGGGGCAGGCGGTCCGGGCCAGCGTAGAGGCGTTCGCCCCGGCCGAGCGGGTGCTGGTCATCGCCACCGGGGGGATGTCGCACCAGATCAGCGGGGCCCGGTTCGGCCTGGCCAACGAGGAGCTGGACCGCTACTTCCTGCGGCGGCTGCCCGGGCACCTGGACGAACTGGTCGCGATCGGGGTCCGCGAGTACATGCGCCTCGGCGGGACCGAGGCGGCCGAGCTGACCCTGTGGTTCGCAATGCGGGCGGCGCTGTCGCAGGCCGCGCGGGCCGTCTACACATTCCAGACCGTGCCCGCGATAACCGGTTGCGGGGCGCTGGTGATGGTCGAGGAGGATCAGGACGCATGAAGCTCGGCACGGTCTCGGTGAACGGCGGGCAGCGGGTCGCGGTCAAGGTCGGCGGGACGGGCGGGCCGGGGCAGGAAGGCGGCGCGGACGAGCGCGCGGTGGTGCTGTACGCGGGGCTGACCGTGCCCGGCCTGATCGCGGACTGGGCCGGGTCCCGGGCCGCGGTAGAGCGGGCGGTCACCGACGGCCTGGGCGAGGCGGTGCCGGCCAGCGTCCTGACCTGGCTCCCGCCGGTCCCCCGCCCGGGCAAGGTCATCTGCGTGGCCCTCAACAACAGCGCCAACGCGGACCGGATCCTGGCCGGCCCGTCTCACCCGGCCACCTTTAACAAGCCCGCCACCGCCCTGCTCGGCCACCGCCAGCCGATCCGGCTGCGGAAGGAGTTCGGCCGGGTCCACCCCGAGCCCGAACTCGCGGTCGTCATCGGCGCCGGCGGGACCGGCATCAGCCGGGACGAGGCGATGGGCCACGTCTTCGGCTACACCGTGATCAACGACCTGACCTCGCCCACCATGCGGGGGGAGGACACGTTCCGCTACCGGGCCGTCCACCCCCGGCCGGACGGCTCGGAGGGGATCGAGTACGTCGACACCTGGGTCACCTACTCCGGCCGGTACAAGGGCACCGACGGGTTCGGGCCGATCGGCCCGTGGATCGCGACCGCGGACGAGATCCCGGACCCGCACGCCCTCACCGTCACCTGCACGCACCGGGGCCGGGTGGTCACCGAGGACAGCACGGCCAACCTCACCCACAAGGTCGCCGACGTGATCTCCTTCATGTCGCGGTACCAGACCCTGGAGCCGGGCGACATCATCGCGATGGGCACCGCCCTGGCCGCCTCCGCGTCCGGCGGCCCGGCCGTGCAGAACGTCAACCTGACCACGCTCGGCGGCCCGGTCGAGGTCACTATCTCCGGCATCGGCACCCTCAGCAACCCGGTCGAGCCGTGGTGACGGCCAGCGAGCCGGCGCTGCTGCGGGCGGAGATCGACGCCGTGCTGGCCGACTGGGCCTGGCACCTCGACCACGGCGACTACGACGCCGTGGCCGCGCTGTTCACGCCGGACGCGCTGTTCGTCACCGGCGCGGCCGAGCTGCGCGGCCGCGCCGCGATCAAGCACCGTTACGCGATGCGGACCGGGGCTAGAACCACCCGGCACCTGTACAGCGGACTGCGGGTCGGCCCGGCCGACGGCGAACGGGATGGCGACGCTGGCCCGGCCGGGCGCCCGGCCCGGGTCCGGGCCCGCTCCACCTGGGTCAGCTACGCGGTCAACGCCCCCGCCCCGGCGGACGACGCCGGCGTCTACCTGGTGGCCGACTTCGACGACATACTCGACTGGTGCGGCGACGAACGCTGGCGGATCAGCACGCGGCGCATCACCCCGGTGCTCCGCGACCCCGCCCGGGCACCGGCGGCGGGCTGAGGATGCGCCCGGTTCCGTTCGGGATCGGCATTCCCGGCGGCAGCCTGGCGGGCGAGGAAGCCGGCACCGGCGAGCCGGCCGTGCTGCTGCACGGCTTCAGCTTTGACGCCGCCCTGTGGGACCCGCAGTTTCCCGCGCTGGCCCGCCATTACCGGACCATCCGCTACGACCTGCGCGGCTTCGGCGCCTCCGGTCCCCCGGTGGCCGGCCAGGGGCACCTCGGCGACCTGCTCGCCCTGCTCGACGCGCTGGCGGTCGACCGGGCCCACCTGGTCGGCCTTTCCCTGGGGGCCAACCTCGCGCTGGCCGCGGCCGCGCTGCACCCGGACCGGGTCCGCTCCGTGGTGCTGGCCTCCCCCGGGCTGCCCGGCCACCGCTGGACCAGCCCGCGCCCGCCGGACGAAGCCGCCCGGCAGGCCGCCGCCCACGGGACCGAAACCGCGAAGGAGTGGTGGCTCAGCCACCCGATCTTCCGCTCGGCCGGGCGTTACCCGGCGGCCCGGACGAGGCTGGCGGAGATGGTCGGCCGCT
>DASWUW010000018.1:0-3015 GCA_036406335.1 Trebonia sp. | reverse complement strand
GGCCGAAGCGCTTACCTGGGTAATCAGGCGTATCAGCAGCCACTGTCCTGGCTCGAGAACCGGCGGCACCAGGGGACGCGGCTACTCTGGCCGCGTTCCTGGCGGGCGGCTTGCGTCGGTCATGGGGCACAGGACTACGGTATCCGCTGGTGCGTTACGCCCGGGCGGCCGCTCCGTCACGGCGCGCGGAGCACGGCTGGCCGGACGGGCGGGAGGCCTGACGCCGAGCGCACGGGTAACACTGGCGAAACATCGGGGATACCGCTAGGAAATTACCGGCGGCTACCGTCCGATACGGTTCGACGAGGAAACCGAGCTCCACCTACTTATGCGCGCCCTGTTCAGGGAGGGTTGATGTCGTTCAACACTGCTGAAGAAGTCCTTAGTTTCATCGCCGAGGAAAACGTAGAGTTCGTTGACGTCAGGTTTACGGACCTGCCCGGCACCGTCCAGCACTTCACCGTCCCGGTCTCGACGTTCGACGCGGACGTCTTCACCGAGGGCCGGATGTTCGACGGCTCGTCGATTCGCGGCTTCCAGGCCATCCACGAGTCCGACATGCTGCTCATCCCGGACCCGAAGACCGCCGTGCTCGACCCGTTCCGCCAGCACAAGACGCTGAACCTCACGTTCTCGGTCTTTGACCCGCTGACCGGTGCGGCCTACTCCCGTGACCCGCGCAACGTGGCGGCCAAGGCGGAGGAGTACCTCAAGGGCACCGGCATCGCCGACACCGCTTACATGGGTCCGGAGGCAGAGTTCTACATCTTCGACTCGGTGCGGTTCAACACCGGCGCGAACGAGGGCTACTACCACGTCGACTCGATCGAGGGCGCCTGGAACACCGGCCGCGACGAGGTCGGCGGCAACCTCGGCGCCAAGCCCCCGTACAAGGGCGGCTACTTCCCCGTCCCGCCGATGGACCACTACACCGACCTGCGGTCGGAAATGGTGAAGCGGCTCATCGAGGTGGGCATCACGACCGAGATGCAGCACCACGAGGTGGGGACCGCGGGCCAGGCGGAGATCGACATCCGCTTCGGCAAGCTGCTCGAGCAGGCCGACAAGCTGCTGCTGTACAAGTACGTGGTCAAGTCGGTAGCCCGCGCGGCCGGCAAGACCGTGACGTTCATGCCGAAGCCGATCTTCGGCGACAACGGCTCGGGCATGCACGTGCATCAGTCGCTGTGGAAGGACGGCTCGCCGCTCTTCTACGACGAGATGGGTTACGGCGGCCTGTCCGACCTCGGCCGCTGGTACGTCGGCGGCCTGCTCAAGCACGCCCCGTCGCTGCTCGCGTTTACCAACCCGACGGTGAACTCCTACCACCGGCTGGTCCCGGGCTTCGAGGCGCCGGTCAACCTGGTGTACTCGAACCGGAACCGTTCGGCCTGCTGCCGCATCCCGATCACCGGCAGCAACCCGAAGGCCAAGCGGATCGAGTTCCGGGTGCCCGACCCGTCCGCCAACCCGTACCTCGCCTTCTCGGCGATGCTGATGGCGGGCATCGACGGCATCAAGAACAAGATCGAGCCGCCGGAGCCGGTCGACAAGGACCTGTACGAGCTCCCGCCGGACGAGGCCGCCGCCATCCCGACGGTGCCCGGCTCGCTCGACGCCGTGCTCAACAACCTCGAGGACGACCACGCCTACCTGTCCGAGGGCGGCGTCTTCACCGAGGACCTCATCGAGACCTGGATCGCCTACAAGCGCGAGAAGGAAATCGACGCGGTGCGGCTGCGCCCGACCCCGCACGAGTTCGAGCTGTACTTCGACTGCTAACCGTCTTACACCCCTGTGACCAGGGACGGAATCACGGTACCTGAGCCGTGTTCCGTCCCTGGTCCGTTCGCGGCGGGAAGACCGCCTCGACGGCCGCTCGCGTCGACGCGTCATGGTTCGCCCGGAGGTGACCGTGCGTGTCCAACGCAGGTTTTGGCCGAAGCATGCCGCAGCCGCGCCCAGACCACCTTGACGTCCGCCCCGTTGGCGATCAGCAGGCTGGCGAAGTAGCGCGTCAGGTCTGGAACCTGAATCTCTCCGGGAGTCCTGACTCGTCCTTGTCGCTTGGCTTGTTCTTGTCATAGCGGCATTTCACGTACCAGAATCACTCCCCGCTAGCGGCTGTACCGTGCCGCACGAGAGGCAGCGCCGTACTACCTTGCGCGTGCTGCCCGTGGGCGCTCGAGCGCCCACGGGCCGAGGTGGCTGCCGTCTGCCGCCTACGAGGACAGTCTCCCCCGGCCGCTGGCTGACGTGTAAGGCGAGTTCGAGCGCCATCGACTGCGAGATTGGGACGGGGATCCGCGACATATCGGTCTTCAGCGGCTCGGCCGGATATTGCGCGGCTGGGTGCACCACCGCCCGCATGAAGTGGACGTCGCCTGGCCGGAGGCCGCACGCCTCGGCCACCCGCAGGCCGGCGAACGCACCGAATAAGACGGCCGCGCCGATGTGCTCCGGCACCGCCTCGTACAGCGCCCCGACCTGGTTTGTGGTCGCGACGTAGGCCCTCCGCTTTCCGGCCCCGGGGAAGTCCTCTCTCCTGATCTAGTTATGTGCACGCGGGCCTGCCGCACCGTCGACTGGCGCCGCGTCGCGTACCCGGTGAGCCGGCTATCGCACCATTGCGCCCCAGTGACGCGGCTGCCTTCGGTTGACACCCACGCCACGCAGAGCGTCAGTCTCCGGTGCGGTCCCGTAGCGCTCTGAACCACTCGTCTTTTCGAACGCCATCGACGCTTCACGGCCGTCCAGAGTGACCCAGACGGCCAACCACCGCTTGGCACCCTTGCCGTGAGCGTTATCGGGATGCTTCGAGGTCTTCTTCTTCTGCGTGATGACTCGGCCGTCGGCATTACGCACACTCTTCCCAGCGGCGTCTTTTCCGGGGACCTCGGAGAACCAGAGGTCCTTAACTCTTGCCATTGGCGCTCCCCCGGCCTACGCCTCTTCTCAGTGATCAGCGGGGCGAAGTGCAGTTCAACCGTGAACGCGTCCGCGTTCGGCGGGGAT
>DASWUW010000017.1:0-2000 GCA_036406335.1 Trebonia sp. | reverse complement strand
GCCAGTTCGCATTTCCGCCCTCCAGAAAATGGCGGGGGCCAACGGAAATCCGGCTCCAGACGTACCCCACGTCCTGATTTCCTGAACTCCTAAAGGACCGTAACCACCGCCACGGAACGCACTCACATGACCCTATAAGGGCCGGGCCTCTTCTCAGCTCAGCCCGGTAGCAGGACGCTCCGGGTGAGAGATTCCAAGCTCGGGAGAGGAGACCCGGCAATGTCTGTCTACGTCGGCATCGACGTGCATCGCAAGCGCTCCCAGGTGGCGGTGGTCACCGAGGACGGGACGGTGCAGGTTAACAAGAACGTGGTCAACGGCTCCGAGCCGATGCTGCGGCTGATCGGCGATCTGCCCTCGGGGACGCCGGTGGCGTTCGAGGCCGCATTCGGCTGGAGCTGGCTGGCCGATCTGCTGGAGGACTACGGCTTCGACTCGCACCTGGTGCACCCGCTGCGGTGCAAGGCTATCGCCTCGGCCAGGCTCAAGAACGACAAGGTCGACGCGGCCATCTTGGCGCAGCTGCTGCGCGCCGACCTGCTGCCCGAGGCATGGATCGCCCCGCCGCGGGTCCGCCAGCTCCGCGCGCTGCTGCGGCACCGGATCAGCCTGGTCCGGCTGGGCACCCAGCTGCGCAACCGGATCCACGCGGTGGCCGCCGACCACGGCTACGACCGGTCCGCCAGCTACTGGACCGGGCCGGGCCGCGGCTGGCTGGCCGAGCTCGAGCTGCCCGCCACGTCGCGGGAGATCATCACTGACTGCCTGGCGATCATCGACGCCCTGTCGGTGCTGACCGACCGGCTCGACGGGGAGCTGCACCAGCACGCCAAGGCGGACCCGCGGGTCAAGGTGCTCCGGACGCTGCCCGGGGTCGGGGAGTTCACCGCGCTGGTCATGGTGGCCGAGATCGGCGACATCACCCGGTTTCCCAGTGCCCGCAAGCTGGCCAGCTGGGCCGGGCTGACCCCGACGGTGCGGGGCTCGGACCTGAAGGTCCGGCACGGGCACATCTCCAAGCAGGGCTCAGCGTGGCTGCGATGGGCCATGAACCAGGCCGCGCAGACCGCCAAGCGGTCCCCGGAGTTCGCCGCCAGCTACCAGGCCATCGCCGGGCGGCGCGGGAAGAAGATCGCGACCATCGCGGTCGCCCGCAAGCTGCTGACCCGCGCCTGGCACCTGCTGTCCGAGATGGAATCCGCCGACGCCAGCACGCCGCCGCGGCGGGCATGAAGACGGGAGGGTCGCCAGCCCCGGGTGAGCTCGTTCCTACGGCATGAGCAAGGCCGCCAGGCCGAACTCGATCACATGACTGAGCAGCCCGGTCCCGGACACATGGTCATGGCAGCCGCCCGCACCCTGGGCGGCGCCGGATGGGTGCTTGTGAGACCACTCCGCCCACCACGGACCGGAAAACAGCACGCGACCACCAATAACTCAACCGAACCCTTCCACGCCCCCGATCATCTTCCGCCGCTTGCCGGCATCAAGCTCGTTCGTCCTCGCCGCTGCGCGGCTGCGGGCGCTCCAGCTTGACCCCGGCCGTGCGGCGGCAAGACCCGGGGCAGCTGCGAGGAAGGATCCAGAAGAACAGTCAGCCCAGCCCGGACGGCGGGACATAGCCACCGGGCCAGATCCGCACGCCCTCTTGACAGTGGTGGCCCTTATGGGTGCCGCGAACAGCGCGATGTAATTGCCGTTACGGCCATGCGCTGGCTGCCCTCTGTGCGCTGACTTGCCATGATGACCTTGCTGACGTCAGCAGCGGCCAGCGCGGGGCAGCCACATGGCGCCTCGGTCCTCAATGCGCGGAGGGACAAGATGACGGGCACACTGGAGTAGGTCAGCGGCTTGCTGCATGAGGCGGGCGAGACTCACCACCAGGTCTCCCGGATCGTCGACGGGGCCGACGATGACTGGGCATCGCGGTACGCGCAGTGGCTCATCGACCTGTCGGAGCTGCCGGACCTGCTGGGCGTCCGGCTCGTGCGCAGCGAGCT
>DASWUW010000016.1:0-2839 GCA_036406335.1 Trebonia sp. | reverse complement strand
CGACGAGCTTCCGCCAGTGGTTCGCGGCCCGCCGGCCGGCCGCCCCGGCGACCCCCGCCCCGGGCACCGCCCCCGCGGCCCCGGCCCGCAGGCCGGTCTACCTGTGGGTCGACACGTTCACCAACGCCTTCGCCCCCCAGGTCGGCCAGGCCGCGGTGCGCGTCCTGGAGGACGCCGGCTACGACGTCCGGGTGACCGGGGAGAACGTCTGCTGCGGCCTCACCTGGATCTCTACCGGTCAGCTGGACGGCGCCCGCCGTCAGCTCCGCCGGACGCTGCGGGCCCTCGCGCCCGCCCTGGACGCGGGGATTCCGGTCGTCGGCCTGGAGCCGTCCTGCACCGCGGTGCTGCGGCGCGACGCGGCCGAGCTGCTGCCGGGGGACCGGCGCGCCGCGGCGCTCGGCGGCGCGGTCAGGACCCTGGCCGAGCTGCTGGCCGCCACCGACGGCTGGACGCCGCCGGACCTGTCCGACGTCACCGGGGTGGCGCAGCCGCACTGCCACCAGCACGCCGTACTGGGGTGGACGGCGGACGCGGCGCTGCTGCGCGACGCCGGCGCGACCATGGACGCCGTCGGCGGCTGCTGCGGGCTGGCGGGCAACTTCGGCGTGGAGGCCGGGCACTACGAGATCTCGGTCGCGGTCGCCGAGACGGCCCTGCTCCCGGCGGTCCGGCGCGCCGGGAGGGGAGCGACCGTGCTGGCCGACGGCTTCTCCTGCCGGACCCAGCTGGACCAGCTGGCCGGCGTCCC
This sequence comes from Trebonia sp., assembly GCA_036406335.1. Classification (GTDB taxonomy): domain Bacteria; phylum Actinomycetota; class Actinomycetes; order Streptosporangiales; family Streptosporangiaceae; genus Trebonia. Next base: position 2,088 of record DASWUW010000016.1, on the reverse strand, counting down.
CGGCACCCACCTGGCCGAGCTGCTAGCCTCCCGCCTGGAGGGCCCCCCGGCCTAGCCGCGGCGACGGCCCGCCGGCCTAACGCCGCAAAGGTAAAGCGCGCCTATCCCAGGACCGCTACGGCCGCCTGCCGCTTCATCAGCTGGTAGACGATCGACGCCTTGGCCGGCACCGTCGGCGCGGCCGCACCGCTGACGCCCACCCCGGAGACGCCGAACACGTCCACTCCGCTCGCGCACAGCAGCAGGTCGAGCGTCACCTTGCTGGCCCCGAGGGTCCCGGTCTCGGCCAGCTCCGCCGTCGGGTGGCCGCCGACCGCGCTCCCGGGGACCGCCGTGAGCGTAAACGTGCCGGTCTGGCCGTTGGCGGACACCTTGAACGACCCGCACCGGCCGGCCAGGGACTGCACCCCGGACACGAACGCGGTCGCGCCCGCGGGCACCGCGAACTGGTAGATGAGCTCGTCGAACGCCGTCCCGGTGGCGACGACGCTGCCCGCCACCATCGCGGTCTCGCCGAATCCGGTGGTCCCCAGGTGCTCGATGAACGTGGCGCAGGGCACGGTGGCCAGGTTATAAGCGGCCTGGCCGGCGGTGAGCGACCCGCCCGAGGTGATCGGCGCGCTGGTCGACGTCGCGTAGCCGGCCGGGAAATCGGCCGCGGGCAGCAGCACCGACTGCAGCTGGGTGCCGGTGAGCTGGCCGGACGCGGCCGCCAGGGGGGTCATCGACGCCGTCGGCAGGGCGCCGGCCGACCCGGAGCCGACCGCCCCGGACGCGGCCGGCGCGGTCGCGATGGTCGGCGACGGAGACGCGGCAGCGGAAGCCGCGGCGGTGGACGAAGAGCCCGCCGACGAGCATCCGGCGGCCGTCACCAGCACCCCGGCGGCGGCCGCGAGCACGGCGAGCCCGGGACGGACTCCCCGGACGACAACAGGAAACACTGCGCTACCAACCCCAGATCTGGTTCTCGACACCTGCCAAGGTACCGGGCCTTGTCCCGGCACCCGTTACCGGCCGTGCCGGCGTCCGGGATAATGGCGCAGGAACACCGGCGTTCGCCTCTCGACGCGTCGGGCTGAGGAAGGGAAAGTAACGTTATGCCACAGCGAATCGCGATCGTGACCGGAGCCGCCCGCGGCATCGGTGCGGGTACCGCCAAGCGCCTCGCCGCCGACGGGATGGCGGTCGGCGTACTCGACCTCAACGAGGGCGACTGCGCGCAGACCGTCGCCGAGATCGAGAAAGCCGGCGGCCAGGCGGCCGCGGTCGGGGCTGACGTCTCCAACGCCGACCAGGTGAGCGCCGCCGTGGAGAAGGTGGCGGCTGACCTCGGCGAGCCGACTGTGCTGGTTAACAACGCCGGCGTCACCCGGGACAACCTGCTGTTCAAGATGTCCGAGGCGGACTGGGACACGGTGATGAACGTCCACCTCAAGGGCGCGTTCCTGATGAGCCGGGCCTGCCAGCAGTACATGGTCGCCGCCAAGTGGGGCCGCATCGTCAACCTCTCCAGCCTTTCCGCCGTCGGCAACCGGGGCCAGGTGAACTACTCCGCGGCCAAGGCGGGAATGCAGGGGCTCACCAAGACCCTGGCGCTCGAGCTGGGCAAGTTCGGCGTCACCGCCAACGCGGTCGCGCCCGGGTTCGTCGTCACCGACATGACCGCCGCCACCGCGTCCCGCCTGGGCCTGTCCTTCGAGGACTTCCAGGCCGGGGCGGCCAAGCAGATCCCGGTGCAGCGGGTCGGCCAGGTCGCGGACATCGCCCACGCGATCTCCTTCTTCGCCAGCGAGGGCGCCGGATTCGTCTCCGGTCAGGTTCTGTACCTGTCCGGCGGCCCGGTCTCGTAATACGGTCAGCTAACCGGGTCTCGTACCGCGCAGAGGGGACGGATGAGTTGAGCGACACGCAACTGCACACCGAGGCAGACCTCCGCGAGGCAGTCCGCGGGTTCTGCGCCGAGCACGACCCCGCGGCCACCCCGCGCGCCGCGTTCCTCAGCGCCCGGTTCGACGCGGGCCTGGCCGCCGTGCACTACCCGGTAGGGCACGGCGGCCTCGGCCTGGCCCGCTCGCTGCAGCCGGCCGC
>DASWUW010000015.1:0-2867 GCA_036406335.1 Trebonia sp. | reverse complement strand
TCCGCTCAGGTGATCGGCCAGATCATCGAGCAGATCCTCGGCATAGTGATCGTGGCCGGAGTAGGGCTCGCCCTCGGCTGGCGCCCGCACCTGGGCGGCGGCCGGGGCGTGGAGCTGGTGGCCCTGATGCTGCTCGGGCTGTTCGCCTTTACCTGGGTCGGCGTCCTCGCGGGCATGCTGATCCGCAGCTCCGACGCTATGCAGGGCATCGGGTTCGCTGTCATGCTGCCGCTGTCGTTCCTGGCCGGCACCTTCGTGCCGATCTCCGGGATGAAGCTCGTACCCCGCGTCATCGCTGAGTGGGATCCGCTGTCGGCGCTGGTGGCAGCCCTCCGCCAGGTCTGCGAGGGAACCAGGTCAAGCGGCTCCCCGCAGCTCGAACATCCGGTGCCGGCCATGATCGCCTGGTGCCTGCTGATCATCGCGGTCTGCGTGCCGCTGGCTCTGCGCCGGTTCAGGACCGCCAGCGCCTGAGTCAAGCCCGACGGAAACGGAACCTCGCATGCCCGACGCCACTGACCCGTTGACCCCCCGCGCCCTGCGCGCCCGGCTTCGCGCCGGCGAGACGCTGGTGGGCGCCTGGAGTTCCCTGCCCGGAGCGGCGACCGCGTCGCTGATCGCCGGGGTACCCGGGCTCGACTACGTCGTCACCGACCTGCAGCACGGAGCGGCGGCCGAGGCCGACCTGCCCGGAATCAGCGCGGCGGTCGTCAGCCGGGGGGTGACGCCGCTGGCCCGGGTGCGCAGTTCCACCGAGGGCGACGTTGGCCGGGCCCTTGACCTGGGCGCCCAGGGAGTCTTCCTGCCCAACGTGCGGGGCGTGGACCAGGTGGCGGAGGTTCTCGGATTCTGCCGGTACGCTCCGGCCGGGGTCCGGTCCTACGGCCGCCTGATGCCCGGGGCCGACGATCCGACGCGGTTCATCGTGCTGGAAACCCGGGAGGCGCTCGAGGATCTAGACCGGATCCTCGAGCTCGAAGAGCTCGACGGCGTCTACGTCGGCCCGATGGACCTGGCCTACGCGCTGGGTCACGCCGCGACGCCCCATGACGACTACATGGCCGGGATCATCGCCGACGTCCTGCGGCGCTGCGTGGACCGGAAGGTGGCGGCAGGCGTGCACACCAGTGAGGGCCGGGCCGCGGCCCGGTACCGCGAGCGCGGGGGGCGCCTGGTCAACGCGCTCGCCGACAGCGCGGTACTTGCCGAGGCCGTCGCGGTGAACCTCCGGCTGGCCCGGGAACGCGGGTGAAATGAGGAGACCCGCGCCGTCCGCCAGCCCTGCCTGACGCCGTGCGGCTCACTTTTCCCAGAAGTCGCCCGGCAGCGCCTCGACCTGCGACGCGGACTGCTCGAGGCGGCTCGCGACCGGCAGCAGCGCGATCGAGGCCCGGTCGCCGGACTCAGCCATGCCGCCGATCACGCCCGCCTGCCGGCGGGCCCGCCGCACGACCACCGCGCCGAAGGCCCGGCGGTCACCGCCGTAGCGGTAGGCGTCCAGCAGCAGGTGCAGGCGGCGGGACCGGTCCCCGGCATCAGGCGGGCCTGACCGCCGGCCGGCCTCCGGGGCAGTGAGCGGCACCCACAGCAGGGCCGAGAACGCCAGGTCGTCCTCGCGGGACGACGGGCTGGCGGTGTCCCAGTCGAAGAAGCCGGCCAGCCGGGCGCCGTCCATCACCGCGTTATACGGCGCCGCGTCCTGGTGACCGACCACCCACCCGGGCCGCATCGTGCGACCGGTGAACCACCGCTCGTCCCCCGGCGGCACGAAACCAGCCGTCGCGTCATGGACGCGTCGCAGCCACCGGCCGACCTGTACCAGGGTCAAGTCCGCGTACGCCCAGGCGGGCCACGGAACAGTGTCGCCAACCACCTCACCAGGCAGGTAACTGAGCATCTGACGCCCCTGCTCATCAAACCCGAGGGCCCGGGGAACGCCGTCGACGCCGGCCTCCTCCAGGTGCCGCAGCAGCGCGTGCACCGTCGGCGTCCAGGGCCAGGCCCGTTTGTGGACGACGTCACCGATCCGAACGGCGCCGTCGGTTCTGCCGCCCGGCAGGGCAGGTCCACCGTGAGTCCTGCCTGGCCGCCCTGCGACCCTGGCAGCTCCTTGAGCCACCATGATTCAGCGAGTGTCAAGCCAGCCCGGACCGCGAAAGCGCCGCGTTCCTGCTCGTGCCGGGGACAGACAAACCGCACAGGGTCACCGCCGCAGTCGGCCGTGAACGCCCGCCACAAAGCATCCGCGTCAGGAGTGCCCCACTGTTCGCGTGGAACGCAAGCGTCGTCCACGACCCAACCTGGCGGTCGCGGGGCCGCGATCAGCACGGACGTATCGGTGCGGTACCCCCTGGCACCAGCCTGGGTGAGCAGCCTGGCCAAGTACGCCCCGTGCATCCGGGCCGCCTGCTGAGCCGGGTGCCAGAAGATCGGGCCGCTGCCAGCAATCCTAGGCCACGTGTCGCACATCAGCCGTTGGCGATGTGTTGCACCTCAGTCGACGGATCACATTCGGCCTTCGGCATTCGGGCGCACCATCAACTACTTCCCGGCGACTAGGGCTCATGGGGCTCAAAGTTGGAAGAGTCATTACCGCAGCGTGTTCTGACGTTTACCGGGCTATTTGACGAAGGTTCCCCAACCTTGGCGACTCTCGATGATTTCCTTCGCCTTCAGGGTGTCTATCGCCTTGATGACGGTATTTTTCGCTACCCCGTATTCCTGGCTCAGGGTGGTCAGGGACGGCACGCGGGCACCGCGGGCAAGCCGACCTGAAGTTATGTCCGCTTCGAGATCATTCGCTATGCGCTGGTAGGGCGGAACCGATTCAACGGTGACCATAACGGGAGTTTAGACACCCAGGGTAG
>DASWUW010000014.1:0-2774 GCA_036406335.1 Trebonia sp. | reverse complement strand
CCGCGCGCAACCAGGCGGCCGACGTCGGCCGGGGTAACGGGCGCGCGCCGTTCGGTCTGGCGTGTCTCGTGGCGGATCCACAAGGGCGGTAGTACTTCGGGGGGCATACAGGACCTTCCTCGGTAGCGACGGGGGGAAGCTACAGCACGGGAATCCGGGCGTTGGCTAGCGGCAGGTAGGTCACGTTAGACGGCAGGCTCGACGGGCTGAATCCGTAACCGAGCAGCTCGGCCACGATGGCCGAGGCCATCCGCACCGCGATGACCTGGCCGGGGCAGGCGTGCCCAGCCGATCCGAAGGTGAAGACCATGGGTGAGATGCGGCTGCTGCGGAACACGGCGGGCGCCGGATTGGCCGCCGGATCCCGGTTGGCCGCGGCGAGCACCACGAGGACAGCGTCCCCGGCCGCCACATCCGCCCGCGCGATCATGACGGGCTCGGCGGCGAACCGGCGGGTGTTCTGCACCGGGGCGTCATAGCGGGCTACCTCGCTGACGAAACGGATGAGCCCGGCGGCCGTGGTCGGCTGGGGGACGCCCTCCCGGGCTAGTGCGAGCAGCGTGTTGCCGATCAGCCCGGCCGTCGCGTCATACGTCTGAGACAGCAGCCCGATGCCGTTGGCGAGCAGCGGCGCCTGCTCGGTCCAGTCGTCCGCCGCGGCCGCCCGCACCAGCTCGGCCAGCAGGCCGCCGCCGTCCGCGGTCAGCGCCGGCCCGAGCAGCTCCTGCAGTGCCGCGGCGGCGCGTGCCGCCGCCGCCTGCTGGCCTGGAGTCGCGTTGGCGGTCAGGCACTGCACGAAATCACCGATGAGCCGGCTCGCCTCGCCTGCGGCCTCGCCGTCGAGCCCGCACAGCACGGCGGTCACCTGAGCGGGAACCGCGAACATGATGTCGCGCAACGGCACCGCCGCGGGAGCATCTTCCAGCGCCCGGGCCGTGCGGTCAGCCGCGATCTTGGCTACCCGCTCGGGCTCGGCCCGGCCGAGCGCGGTCACCACGATCTTCTTGAGCCGCCCGGCCAGCGGCCCGTCGGTCATCCGCACCAGCGAGCCGAACACCTGCCCGGCCGCCGTTCCGACGATGCCAGCGGGCACCGGCTCGGCCACGGGGCGGACCCGCAGCCGCGGCTCGGCCAGCACGGCCGCGACCTCCGCCGCCCCCGTGGCTACCCACAGGCCTAGCTCCTGGTCGTAACCGAAGGGCCGCTCCGCCGTCAGGCGGGCGTAGTAGGGGTAGGGGTCCGGGTGGGTCACAGCCCGGATCGGTGAAAGATCAGACACTCGCTCTCCCGGTCATGACGATGCCGCACCGTAGCGGCGGTTGGCCGGTCACTGCCTGGCCCGGCGCTGGCCCAGGTGCTGCGCGATGACGGCCCGCTGCACCTCCGACGTGCCTTCATAGATCCGCAGCGAGCGGACCTGCCGGTAAAGCCGCTCGGTGACGCTGCCGGCGACCAGCCCGGACGCGCCGAGCAACTGCAAGGACGCATCGACCACCTGCTGCGCCGACTCGGTGGCGTACAGCTTGGCCATACTTGAGTGGTTGGCGAATGAGCGGTCGCCGCAGTCGAAATCCCAGGCGGCGCGGGCGACGAGCAGGGCGGAGGCGTTGAGCTGAACCTGGATGTCGGCCAGGGTGGCCTGCACCGTGGCCATGCTCAGCAGCCGGCCTTCGTAGATCCGCCGCTGCTGGGCGTAGCCCAGCGCCGTGTCCGCAGCCCGCCGGGCAAAGCCTAGCGCGGCGGCCCCGACCGTCACCCGGAACTTGTCGAGCAGCCGCATGCCGATCACGTAACCGCGGCCCGGGCGGCCGAGCAGCGCGTCGGCCGGCACCTGGCAGCCGTCCAGGTGCACGTGCCCGAAGGTCCGCGGCGCGATCAGCGGCACCGGCTCGGTGCTCAGGCCGGGGATGTCCCCGGGGACGAGGAACGCGCTCAGGCCCAGCGGTCCCGGGCCTTCCCCGGTGCGGGCAATGACGCAGTACACGTCCGCGCTTCCCGCGTTGGCGATCCAGGCCTTGGTGCCGTTGAGCACGTACCCCTCACCCGACCGGGTGGCGGTGGTGGCGATGGCAGCGACATCGGATCCGGCCTCGAGCTCGGAGATGGCGAAGGCGCCCTGCACCGTGCCCGCCGCCATGCCGGAGAGGTACTGGTCGCGCTGCCCGGACGTGCCGTGGTCCAGGATCGGCGTCGCCCCCAGCGCCTGAACGGAGAAAGCGAAGTCAGCGAGGTCGTCCTCGTAAGCCAGGCCTTCCCTGGCGACGCACAGCGAGCGCACGTCTCCGCCGTCCGTCTCGTTGCCCGGGTCGAGGAAGTTGAGCAGGCCGGCCTTGCCCAGCCGCTCGAGTATGACCCGTTCCTGGGCCGGACCTGGATCACGGCACAGGGAGCCGTACTCGGCGGACCATGCCGTCACCCGGTCGGCCAGCGCCGCGTGGGCATCCGTGAAGAAGGGCAGCCTCAAGATCGCGTCGTCGTAGCCGCGGATCGCCGGCCCGGCCGGCGGCGGCTGAACTGTCTGCGCCGACATCAGATCACCAGTTCCTTTTCCGGCCGCGTGGCGACCTCGCGGACGAGGGCGTGCTCGATGAAGTAGGCGAAGGATGCGTAGCCGCGCCAGATGCGGCGCCATTCGCCCTGGACGGCGCCGCTGCCCACCGTGCGGGCCACGTCGTCCAGGTAGCTGATGATGATCTCGGCGGACTGCCGGGCGTGGCCCGATGAGACGTTGTCGATGGACAGGTGCGCCTGCTCGTAGCCGGGGTCGAACCCGT
>DASWUW010000013.1:0-10363 GCA_036406335.1 Trebonia sp. | reverse complement strand
TCGGCCCCGTCCGGCGGGCTGAACCTCGTCTTGTGCGCGAAGTCGGCGTTGAACGTCGTGACGACGGCGGCAACGTCGGACTTGCTGGTATCGAAGACCGCGAAGTCCCTGGTGGTGGGGTAGTCGTTGGAGTTCATGTTCAGCGTCATGATTACCGAGGTCTTGCTGTCGACGGTGAGCGTCTTCTGGTGGTAGGTGACCCCCGGCGGCGCCCAGGTCACCTTGACCTTGTGTGCCTTCAGGTAGCTGTACGTGGCGGTGTTGAACTTCTTCTCGAGGTGCTGGTCGAGGATCACCCGCACGCTGACGCCGCGCGCCGCCGCCGCGGCCAGCTCTTTCTCCGCGGTCGGGTCCCGCAGCGTGTACATGGTCAGCTCGATCGACGACCGGGCCCCGGTAATGAGCTGGTAGATCCCGCTCAGCCCGGCCTGCGGCTCGGCCAGCACGCGCAGCGTCCCCGACCCGGCGGACACCGGCCCGGCCGCCTGCACGGTCGCGGAACCGCTGCCCGGACCGCTGCCCGAGCTCCCCCCGAGATCAGCCTCCGCGCCCTTGCAACCCGCCAGGGCGACCGCAACGCCCATCAGTACCGCCGGAACCAGCAACCGTCGCATAGCCGCCCATCTACCCGTGAGAATCAGCAAAGTACGTAAAGCGGGGAAAGAATACCGGTCAGGGCGCCTGGTCGCGGAAAACTTCCCTGCGGAACCAGTCCCACAGCCGGGGGATGCCGTCTTCGATCCGCACCGCGGGGGAGTAGCCGAGCAGTTCGCGGGCCAGGTCGCAGCGGGCGAAGGTGCGCCCCACCTCACCCGGGCGGGCGGGCCGGTACTCGACCGGGTGGCCGGGGCGCCCGGCGGCCTGGCGGCACAGGTCCGCGAGCGCCGAAAGCGTGGTCTCCACTCCCGCGGCGGCGTGCAGCACGGTACCGCCGGGAAGGTCCGGGGTCTCCAGCGCGAGCTGGAGGGCGGCGGCGATGTCGGACACGTGCACGTAGTCGCGGGACGCGGTGCCGTCGCCGTAGATGACCAGCGGCCGCCCGTCGTGCAGGGCGGCGAAGAACAGGTTGAGCACGCCGCGCTTGCGCCCGCACCACGGGCCGTACACGTTGCCGAACCGCACCGCCGCGGTCTGCATCCCGTAGGACCTGGCGAACGCGTGCGCGTAGCCCTCGCCGGCCAGCTTCGAGGCGCCGTAGGGGGACAGCGGCTTGGGCAGCGACCGTTCGTCGACCGGGGGGACGGCGTCGCCCATGAGGGCACCGCCGGTGGACGCCAGCACCACGCGCCCCACCCCGGCGCGCCGGGCCGCGTCGAGCACGCGGAACGTACCGGTCACGTTGATCTCGAAGTTAGCGGCCGGGTCGGCCAGCGACTGGGGCACCGACCCGGCCGCGGCCAGGTGCACGACCGCGTCGGCCCCGGCGACCGCCTCAGCCAGCCCGGCGGCGTCCAGGATGTCGCCCTTGACCAGGTCGGCGTCCACCCCGGCGAGGTGCGCCGCGTCTCCGCTGGACAGGTTGTCCAGCACGCGGACCCGGTAACCGCCGGCGGACAGCCGGCGAACCAGCGTCGCCCCGACAAATCCCGCCCCCCCGGTTACCAGAATTGCCTGAATTCCATTCACGAGAAAGGGAGTCTAGTCAAATTCCCGAGAAAAGAAGCTCGGTATCGTCAACGTTCCGTAATGCGGCCGACACTGTCCGGCGACACCCTCATCCGTCACATCAGTCACACGTAGCTACCTGATCACGTCAATAACAGGTCGATAACGGGATGGTCTGCATTAGCGAACCATTGCGGCCGTCGGCGGCGACCCGCAGGTTACTGTGACATGTCCCACATATGTCGAAGCGGTAACCGGTGTCCCCTAACCGGGCCGCGACAACGGTAGACATCGGCCGTGAAGACTCCTGACCTGCTTATACATGCCACCCCGACGATCGGCCGTCCCGCTCGGCAGTTAGGATTATCGAAGCGTGATCCGCACTGGAATGAATCCGGAAAAATACCTCAGCGCCAGACACGTGCCGCTTACGGGTGATAGGCAGTAGCGGCGCTGGTGAAAGGCGGAGCCCCGTCTGTAAGCCAGTGAATGCGCACAGTAAAAACGCAAGGAAAGGCAAAAAAATGTCAAGCATGTCGCTTAACTGGTGGTCCAAACCCTATATGCGGGTCCGCGGCGAGCAGGGAGGCGCCTAAGGGTGCGGCGCAACTGGCTGGCCACAGCGGCGGTAGCCGCGGCCGCGATCAGCGTTCCGGCTACCATCATCGGGGGCACCGCCCAGGCGGCGACCCTCACCGGCCAGCAGAAGGCGGCCGCACCCAGCGCAATTAAGAAGGTCAACCCCCTCTTCAACCAGAAGGCCGCGGCCCTGGCGAGGAGGCTGGTGGGGGACCCGTACGTGTCCGGGGGCACCACCCCGGCGGGCTTCGACTGCTCGGGCCTGGCTCTGTACGTGTACGAGCACACCGGCGGCGGCAAGACGGTCCCGCGCACCGCGGAAGACCAGTTCCGCCGGTTCCGGCGGATCAGCCTGGCCAACGCCGTGCCGGGCGACCTGGTGTTCTTCCACGACACCAGCTCGCCGAGCAGCTACGTGTACCACGTAGGCGTTTACGAGGGCGGCAAGAACATCGTCGCCGCCGCGACCCCGGGCGCGGGGGTCCTGCTGCAGTCGTTCACCTGGGCCGGCGACACGGTCACGTTCGGAACGATCACGCACTAAACCGGCCCCAGCCGGAATCAGGCCGGCGCGGCAGTATGCTACTTGGACTCTGCGAATGGGAGCTCGTAAGTGGAATCTGCCGCGCCGGCTCAGTCTCAACTGGTTCAGTCGCAGCCAGTCCGGGCGCGGCCGGCCCCGCGGCAGCCGTCACTTTCGCGCAGGCACGAGGCGGGTGCGGGCTCGGCCCGGGGCGTGCTGTTCAGCTTGCTCGGCGAGTTCGTCCTGCCCGATGAGGGGGCCGCGTGGACGAGCGCGGTGCTGGCCGCGTTCGAGCGCCTCGGCGTGGCCGAGAAGGCGACCCGGCAGGCGCTGATGCGCACGTCCAACGCCGGCTGGATCACCGCGGAGAAGATCGGCCGCCGTACCCGCTGGCTGCTCACCCCCGCGGCCACCCGGCTGCTGACCGACGGCGCCCGGCGCATCTACTCGTTCGGCCCGGCGCGCGAGTGGGACGGGCAGTGGGTTCTGGTCCAGGTGCGCATCCCGGAAACCGACCGGCGGGCCCGGCACGTGGTGCGGACCCGGCTCGCCTGGGCCGGCTTCGGCTCCCTGGGACCGGGCCTCTGGATCAGCCCGCACGCGGTCCGCGAGCAGGAGGCGGTCCGGGTCCTGCGCGAGGCGGGGGTCGCGGGCGACGCGCACGTGTTCGTGGCCAAGCGGACCGGCCTGTCCGGTACCCGGGAGATGGTCGCCGCGGCCTGGGACCTGCCCGCCCTCGAGGCGCAGTACGAGCAGTTCGTGGCCGAGTTCCGGGCCCCCGGGATCCCGGCCGACGTGCTGCTGCGGCAGCTCGAGCTGGTGCATGCCTGGCGCCGCTTTCCCGCCCTCGACCCGGCCCTGCCGCGCGAGCTGCTGCCGCCCCGCTGGACCGGCACCCGGGCGGCGGAGCTGTTCAGCGACCGGCACGAGCGGTGGCTGGGCGACGCCCGCCGCGAGTGGAAGCGCCTCAACCGCGAATAACGGCAACATTCTACGAAGCATTGACGAAACTGCAGTCTTCCGTAGAGCATGAGAGGTATGCCCCACGTCGAATTCCGGACCTCGCCGGCGCGCTACCGGCACTGGCGGCTCGCCGTCGACGGCCCCGTGGCCACCCTGACCATGGACGTTGACCCGGCCGGCGGCCTGGTGCCGGGGTACGAGCTAAAGCTCAACTCCTACGACCTGGGGGTGGACATCGAGCTGTACGACGCGGTCCAGCGCCTGCGGTTCGAGCACCCCGAGGTCAAGACGGTAGTGATGACCAGCGGCAAGGAGAAGATCTTCTGCGCCGGGGCCAACATCCGGATGCTGGCCGCCTCCGCGCACTCGTGGAAGGTGAACTTCTGCAAGTTCACCAACGAGACCCGCAACGGGATCGAAGACGCCAGCGCGAACTCCGGGCAGACGTACGTGGCCGCGCTGAACGGGACCGCGTCCGGCGGCGGCTACGAGCTGGCGCTCGCCTGCGAGCAGATCCTGCTGGTGGACGACCGCTCCTCGGTGGTCTCGCTGCCCGAGCTGCCGCTGCTGGGGGTCCTGCCCGGCACCGGCGGGCTGACCCGGGTGGTGGACAAGCGGCACGTGCGCCGCGACCTGGCCGACTACTTCTCCACCAAGTCCGAGGGCATCGGCGGGAAGAAGGCAGTCGCCTGGAAGCTGGTCGACGAGGTCGTGCCCCGGGTGCGCTGGCAGGAGACAGTAGCCGAGCGAGCGGCTGCCTCCGCCTCGTCCGCCGTCCGGCTCCCCGGCGGCGCGGCCGTCGGGCTGACCGAGCTGGACAAGCGGCGCGACGGCGACCTGGTCACCTACCCGCACGTCACGGCCGCGATCGACGCCGGCCGGGCCGTCGCCGAGATCACCGTGCACGGCCCGGGAGAAGACGCCCCCGCCTCCCTGGACGAGGTGTACGCGCAGGGGGCGGCGTTCTGGTCCCTCGCGGCGGCCCGGGAGCTGGACGACCTGATCCTGGACCTGCGGGCCAACGAGACCGAGATCGGCACCTGGGTTTTCCGGACCGCGGGCGACCCGGCGAAGGTCCTGGGACATGACGCGCTGCTGCTGGCGCACTATGACAGCGACTGGCTGGCCCGCGAGATCGTGCTGTACTGGAAGCGGACGCTCAAGCGGCTCGACGTGACCTCGCGGTCGCTGATCACGCTGATCGAGCCGGGCTCCTGCTTCGCCGGGACGCTCCTCGAGCTCGCCCTGGCCGCCGACCGCTCCTTCATGCTCTCCGGCGTGTTCGAGGACATTAACCCCGAAGCCGCCCCGGCCCAGGTGACCGTGGGCCCGATGAATCTTTCCCGCTCCCTGGGCCAGGGCCCGCTGCCGATGGGCAATGGCCTGACCCGGCTGCAGACCCGTTTTCTGGGCGACCCCGACGCGCTGGCCGCGGTCGAGAAGGCGGCGGGCGAGCCGCTGGCGGCGGCCGGCGCCGACCAGCTCGGCCTGGTCACCTTTGTCCCGGACGACATCGACTGGGACGAGGAAGTGCGGATCACGGTGGAGGAACGGGCGTCGTTCTCGCCCGACGCGCTGACCGGCCTGGAGGCGAACTACCGGTTCGCCGGCCCGGAAACTCTCGAGACCAAGATCTTCGGGCGGCTGACCGCCTGGCAGAACTGGATTTTCTACCGGCCCAACGCCTCTGGCCCGGACGGCGCGCTGCGCGCCTACGGCACCGGCAAGCGGGCCGACTTCGACCGGAAGCGAGTCTAAGCAAATGACCAGGCCGGATTACGCCGAGAAGATCCCCAACAACGTCGGGCTGCGCGAAGACCGGCGGCTGCAGCGGGCCCTGGAGGCCTGGCAGCCGAACTTCCTGGGCTGGTGGGAGAGCATGGGCCCCACCCTGCCGACCCAGGACGTCTACCTGCGTACCGCGATCGACGTGCGGGGCGAGGGCTGGGCCCAGTTCGGGCATGTGCCGATGATCGACTACCGCTGGGGCATCTTCCTGGCCGACCGCAACCCCGACCGGCGGATCGCCTTCGGCCAGCACAAGGGGGACCCGGCCTGGCAGAAGGTACCGGGGGAGTACCGGGCCGAGCTGCAGCGGCTCATCGTCATCCAGGGCGACACCGAGCCCGCCAGCGTCGAGCAGCAGCGCAACCTGGGCGCCACCGCACCGTCCCTCTACGACCTGCGCAACCTGTTCCAGGTCAACGTCGAAGAAGGCCGCCACCTGTGGGCCATGGTCTACCTGCTGCACGCCTACTTCGGCCGCGAGGGCCGCGAGGAAGCCGAAGAGCTGCTGCGCCGTAACTCCGGCAGCGAGGACTCGCCCCGGATCCTGGGCGCGTTCAACGAGGAAACCCCCGACTGGCTCTCGTTCTACATGTTCACCTACTTCACCGACCGGGACGGCAAGTACCAGCTCGGCACCCTCAAGGAATCGGCCTTCGACCCGCTCAGCCGCACCTGCGAGTTCATGCTCAAGGAAGAGGCGCACCACATGATGGTCGGCACCACCGGCGTCGACCGGGTGGTGGAGCGCACCGCCCAGGTCATGGTGGAAAACGACACCGACGACGTCGCCGCCCTCGGCGTGATCCCGCTGCCGGTCATCCAGAAGTACATCAACTTCCACTACAGCGTCTCGCTCGACCTGTTCGGCGGGGAAACCTCGACCAACGTCGCCAACTACTACACCGCCGGACTCAAGGGCCGCTGGCTGGAAGAGCGCCGCAAGGACGACCACCAGCTCACCGATGACGCCTTCCTGGTCGACGCCCTGGCCGACGGCCAGATCGGCCAGACCGAGGTGGCCGCCCTGGTCGGCCTTAACACCGACCTGCGGCGCGAGTACATCGCCGACTGCGCCGGCGGCATCAAGCGCTGGAACCGCATCCTCGAGCAGGCCGGGCTGTCCCAGCGGCTCTACCTGCCCCACATCGCGTTCAACCGCAAGGTCGGCGCGTTCGCCCCCATTGAGGCGTCGCCCACCGGGGAACAGCTGACGCCCGCCGAGTGGGAGTCCCGCGCGGGACAGTGGCTGCCCACCGGCACCGACAAAACCTTCGTCCGCTCGCTGATGCACCCGGTCTTTGAGCGTGGCAAGATCGCTGCCTGGGTCGCGCCCCCGCGCAACGGGATCAACGGCCAGCCCTTCGACTACGAGTACGTGCACCTGGCCTAGGCCGGACGGCCCTGGCCCGACCCGCGGAGCACAGCGATGGCGCAGCTCTTTAACGCTTCGGAGTACCTGCTGGACCGCCGGCTGGCCGTCGGCGACGGCGACCGGGTCGCCCTGGCCGGCCCGGCGGGCGAGTTCAGCTACGCCGCGCTGCACGACCGGGTCCGCCGGACCGCGGCCGGGCTGCGCGCGGCCGGCGTGCAGCCGGAGCAGCGGATCCTGATGGTGATGGCCGACTCGCCCGACTTCGTGGTGCTCTACCTGGCCGCGCTGCGGACGGGCGCCATCCCGGTGCCGGTCTCGACCATGCTCCACCAGGACGGCATCACCGAGCTGCTGCGCGACTCCCGGGCCCGGTTTCTCGCGGTCAGCGGCGAGTTCGCCGCCACCGCGCGGGCGGCCGCCGCCGCGGCCCCCGAGCTGGCCGGGATACTGCTGTCGTCCTCCGGGGGAACGTCCCCCGGTAACCCCCCGGTCCCGGCGGCGCCGGAGCCGGCGCTGCCAGTCCCGGTGCACCTGCTCGGCGACCTGGCCGGGGCCGCGCCGGACGACACCGTCTACGACACCGGCCCGGACTCCCCGGCCTTCTGGCTCTACACCTCGGGCACCACCGGCACCCCGAAGGGGGCCATGCACCGGCACGGGGCGATCGAGGTCGTGTGCGAGACCTACGGCCGCCAGGTGCTCGGCATCCGCGCCGGCGACCGCTGCCTGTCGGCGGCCAAGGCGTTCTTCGCCTACGGCCTCGGCAACTCGGTGCTGTTCCCGCTCTCGGCGGGCGCCGCCAGCGTGCTGCTGCCGTCCCCGTCGCGGCCCGACCTGATCGCCGAGACCGCCGCCAAGTACGGGGCGACGCTGTTCTTCGGCGGCCCCACGTTCTTCGCCAACATGCTCCGGGCCCAGCTCCCGCCGGACGCGCTGGCCGGGGTCCGGCTGGCCGCCTCGGCGGGCGAAGCGCTCCCCGCCGCGCTGTACACCCGCTGGACCGGGCACTTCGGCGTGGACATCATCGACGGCATCGGGATGACCGAGATGCTGCACATCTTCCTGTCCAACGCCCCCGGAGCGGTCCGCCCGGGGACCACCGGGGTCGCCGTGCCCGGCTACGACCTCAAGCTCATCGACGAGGACACCGGCCAGGAGGTCCGCGAACCCGGGCACGCCGGCACCCTGTTCGCGCGGGGCGCGTCCACCGCGACCGGCTACTGGGCCCGCTACGACGCCTCCCGGCTGGTCTTCCAGGGGGAGTGGCTGCGCACCGGCGACACCTACGTCCGCGACGCCGACGGCTACTACGAGTGCCTGGGACGGACCGGCGACATGATCAAGGCCTCCGGCATCTGGGTTTCCCCGATGGAGGTCGAGTCCCGGCTGCTCGCTCATCCGGCGGTCGCCCAAGCCGTGGTGGTGGCCGCGCCCGACTCCGACAGCCTGGAAAAACCGGTCGCCTACGTCATCCTGGCGGCCGGCGCGGCGGTCACCGAGGCCGAGCTCATCGAGCACTGCCGCGCGGGACTGCCCTCGTTCAAGCGCCCCCGCGCGGTCGTCTTCACCGACACCTTCCCCACCACCGCCACCGGGAAGATCCGCCGGGTGGACCTGCGGACGATGGCGGCCGGGGTGCTCCGGCCGCAGGGAGCCTAGATGCTCGACGGACACCGGCTCATCGACGTCCACCTGCACGCGGCGGCCAAGGCCACCCTCAAGCTGCCCTGGGACACCTGGGTGCAGGGTTTCGCCGGCGATATCGGCCGCCTCTACGACGGCTCCGGCCGGGTCATCCCGGCCGCATTCGACGCCATGCTCGCGGCTGAGGGCGTCGACACCGCCCTGCTGATGTCCGAGTACTCGCCCAAGGTGACCGGAACCCAGTCGATCGAGGACAACCTCGCGGTCGCGGCCGCCGCCCCGGACCGGGTCAAGGTCATCGGCAGCGTCAACCCCCACCTGCACTACCCGGTCGACGAGGAGGTCCGCCGCCAGCTTGACCTCGGCGCGGTGGCGCTCAAGATCCACCCGGTGCACGCGGGGGCCGCGGCCAACGACCGGATGCTCTACCCCGCCTACGAGGCCTGCCAGGCGGCCGGCGTCCCGGTGGTCGTGCACTGCGGCACCTCGACGTTCCCGGGCTCGTCCAACGCGTTCGGCGACCCGGTCGTGCTGGACGACGTGCTGCGCGACTTCCGCGCGCTCACCCTGGTGCTGGCGCACGGCGGCCGCGGCTGGTGGTACGACGCGGCGGCGTTCCTCGCCCTGTCCGGCGACCGGGTGTGGATCGAGCTGTCCGGGCTGCCGCCGGCCCGGCTGCGCGACTACTACGCCCGGCAGAACTGGAAGCGGCTAACCCGGCGGATGATCTTCGGCACCGACTGGCCGGGTATCCCCGGCATCGCCGCCAACGCCCGCGCGGTCGCCCGGCTGATGCCGGACGAGGATACCGCCGCGGCCGTGCTCGGCGGTAACGCCCAGCGGGTCTACAACCTGAAGGCCGCCAGTGACTGAAGGCCGCCAGTGACCGAAGGTACGATGACGCCGTGAACGGCTCGGTGGGAATCGTCGGCGCGGGCACCATGGGGGCGGGCATCGCCCAGGTGGCCGCCGTGGCCGGGCGGCGGGTGCTGGTCGCCGACACCGTGCCCGGCGCGGCCGCCCGGGCGGTCGCCGGAATCCGCGACCGGGTCAAGGACCAGGTCGCCCGGGGGCGGCTCACCGTCGACCCGGACGCCCTGGAGCTGGCCGCGGTCGAGTCGGCGGACGAGTTCGCCGCGTGCGGCATCGTGATCGAGGCGATCCTGGAGGACCTCGGGGCCAAGCGCGCGCTGTTCGCGGAGCTGGAAGGCGTCGTCGCCGACGACGCGATCCTCGCCTCCAACACCTCGTCCCTGTCGCCCACCGCGCTGGCCGCCGGCCTGCGGCACCCCCGGCGGCTGGTCGGCCTGCACTTCTTCAACCCGGTCCCGGCCATGAAACTGGTCGAGGTCATCTCCGGCCTGGCCACCGCGCCGGAGGTGGCGGACGCCGCCGCCAGCCTGGCCGCCGAGTGGGGCAAGACCGTGGTGCGGTCCACCGCGACCCCCGGCTTCATCGTCAACCGGGTCGCCCGCCCCTTCTACGGCGAAGCCTGGCGGGTCTACGAGGAGCACGGGTCCGTTCCGCAGGATATCGACGCGGTCCTGACCGGAGCCGGCGGTTTCCGCCTGGGGCCGTTCGCGCTGATGGACCTTATCGGGCACGACGTCAACGAGGCGGTCACCCGCTCGGTGTGGGCCGCGTTCGGGCATGACCCCCGGTTCGCGCCGTCACCCGCCCAGCGGGCCCTGGTCGACGCCGGCTGGCTCGGCCGCAAGGCCGGCCGGGGCATCTACCCGGCCGAGGGTGCCCCCGCCCCGGCGCCGGCCCCGGGCGCCCCGGCGCCGCCCCTCGTCACCGAGCACCCGGACCAGGCCCCGGACCGCGCGGAGCGCGGGCGGGCGCCGTCACCGCTGCGCGCCCTCCTCGACCGGGCCGGCGTCGCTGTC
>DASWUW010000012.1:0-6132 GCA_036406335.1 Trebonia sp. | reverse complement strand
CGCCATTCGGAGACGAGCACCACCCCGGGAGGCACCAGGTCGAGCCCGGAGAACGCCAGCCGGGCGAACTCGTCAGACTCCCGGGTCTGCATCGCGATTCCGGCGCTCCGCATGGAACTCTGCGCGGCGCCGGTTCCCTTCGGGCTGTGCTCGGGACTGATGTGCGAGGCGACGAGGTAGCTGCCGGACGGCAGCGCGTCGACGAGGGTCGCGACGATCTCGGCGGGCTTGTCGTCATCCACCACGAAGTGCAGGACGCCGGCGATGATCAGCCCGACCGGCTGGGTGAAGTCCAGCACCGCCTGCGTCACCGGGTGGGACAGGATCGCCCGCGGGTTGCGCAGGTCTTCCTCGATGTAGGCGGTGCGGCCGTCCGGGTCGGAGGTCAGCAGGGCCCGCGCGTGCACCAGCACCAGCGGGTCGTTGTCGACGTAGACGACACGGGAGGCCGGCACGGCCGCCTGCGCGACCTCATGCACGTTGCTGGTCGTCGGCAGGCCGGTGCCGATGTCCAGGAACTGCCTGATGCCTGCCTCCGCGGCTAGGTACCTGACCGCCCGGCCGAGAAAGCCCCGGTTCTCCCGCGGGCCGGTGTTCCCCGTCGGCAGGACCGCGAGGATGTTCCGGGCCGCTTCGCGGTCGGCCTCGAAGTGGTTCTTGCCGCCGATCAGGTAGTCGTACACCCGCGCCGAATGCGGGCGCGAGGTGTCGATCTCCCGCGCCGCGTCCGCGCTGCCTGCCGTCGTCACGCATTTACCCTATGCCCTCTTACGCCCCGAGCGGCCGTCCCCGGAGGGACGGCC
The DNA here is from genome assembly GCA_036406335.1 of Trebonia sp. GTDB lineage: Bacteria > Actinomycetota > Actinomycetes > Streptosporangiales > Streptosporangiaceae > Trebonia. The sequence goes on along the minus strand of DASWUW010000012.1, from coordinate 5,329 downwards.
GCTCGGGCGGTGTGCCTGACTGAACTAGCGGTTGTAGGCGCCGTAGTCGAGGTCCTCGAGCGGGACCGCCTCGCCGCTGCCCTGGCCGAAGGGATAGCCGTCGGCCTCCTGGTAAGCCGTGGCCGGGTAGGCGGTGGAGCGCGCGTCGTCGGTGGGCTCGACCCGGATGTTCCGGTACACCGGCAAGCCGGTGCCGGCCGGGATGAGCTTGCCGATGATCACGTTCTCCTTCAGGCCGAGGAGCGAGTCCGACTTGGCGTGGATCGCCGCGTCGGTGAGCACCCGCGTGGTCTCCTGGAAGGAGGCCGCCGACAGCCACGACTCGGTGGCCAGCGACGCCTTGGTGATACCCATGAGCACCGGACGGCCCGAGGCCGGGGTGCCGCCGTCGTTCACCACGGCGCGGTTGACGTTCTCGAACCGCAGCCGCTCGACCAGCTCGCCCGGGAGCAGGTCGGCGTCGCCTGACTCCAGCACGTTCACCCGCTTGAGCATCTGGCGGATGATGATCTCGATGTGCTTGTCGTGGATCGACACGCCCTGAGACCGGTACACGTTCTGCACCTCGGCCACCAGGTGCTTCTGCACCTCGCGGGACCCGAGGATGCGGAGCACCTCGTGCGGGTTGACGGCGCCGGCGATGAGCTGGTCACCGACCTTGACGTGACCGCCGTCGCTGACGAGCAGCCGAGACCGCATCGGCACCGGGTACGGAACCTCTTCGGCGCCGTCGTCGGGGACGATGATGATCTTCCGGGTCTTCTCGGTCTCCTCGATCTTGACCCGGCCGGCCACCTCGCTGATCGGAGCCATTCCCTTGGGGATACGGGCCTCGAACAGCTCGGTAATACGCGGCAGGCCGTGCGTGATGTCCGCCCCCGCCACACCGCCGGTGTGGAAGGTACGCATCGTCAGCTGGGTACCGGGCTCGCCGATGGACTGCGCGGCGACGATACCGACCGCCTCGCCCACGTCCACCCGCTTGCCCGCGGCGAGCGAGCGGCCGTAGCACTTGGCGCACAGACCGACCTTCGCCTCGCACACCAGGACGTTGTGCACCCGGACCGTGTCCACTCCCGCCTCGACGAGGCGGTCGATCATGGTCTCGGTGGTGTCGTCGTTGGCGTGCGCGAGCACGGTGCCGTCGGGTCCGACCACGTCCTCGGACAGGGTGCGGCCGGTGCCGGTGTTCTCGATGTTGTCCAGCTTGCGCAGGACGCCATCGGCATCGCGGCTCGCGATCTGCATCGGGAACCGCCGCTCGGTGCCGCAGTCCTCCTCGCGGACGATGACGTCCTGGGCCACGTCCACCAGCCGCCGGGTCAGGTAACCGGAGTCGGCGGTCCGCAGGGCGGTGTCGGCGAGGCCCTTACGGGCACCGTGGGTGGAGATGAAGTACTCGAGCACGGTCAGGCCCTCGCGGAAGGAGGACTTGATCGGGCGCGGGATCGTCTCGCCCTTGGGGTTCGACACCAGGCCGCGCATGCCGGCGATCTGCCGGACCTGCATGGGGTTACCCCGGGCGCCGGAGTTGACCATCATCCAGACCGGGTTGGTGGCCGGGAAGGCGTTCTCCATGTCCTGGGCAACCTCGGCGGTCGCGTGCGTCCAGATCTCGATGAGCTCCTGGCGGCGCTCGTCGTCGGTGATCAGGCCGCGCTCGTACTCACGCTGCACCTTGTCGGCGCGGCGCTCGTAGCCATCCAGGATGGCCGCCTTGTTCGGCGGGGCAACGACATCTTCGATGCCGATTGTCACCCCGGACCGGGTCGCCCAGTAGAAGCCGGCGTCCTTGAGCGCGTCGAGCGCCGCGGCCACCTGCACCTTCGGGTACGTCTCGGCGAGCGAGTTGACGATGACCGACAGCTGCTTCTTGCTCACCATGTAGTTGACGAAGGGGAAGTTGGCCGGCAGCGCCTCGTTGAAGATGCACCGGCCGATGGTGGTTTCCATCCGCAGCGGCTGGCCCGGCTGCCAGTCCTCGGGCACCTCGTAGTCCTCCGGCGGGACGATGCCGGTCAGCCGGATCTGGACCCGGGCCTGCAGGTCGAGCTCGCCCTTGTCGTAGGCCATCTGCGCCTCGGACATGCTGGAGAACGCCCGCCCGGTGCCGGGCACGTCCTCTTCCAGCCGGGTCAGGCTGTAGAGCCCGATGATCATGTCCTGGGTGGGCATGGTCACCGGCTTGCCGTCGGACGGCTTGAGGATGTTGTTGGTGGACAGCATCAGGATCCGCGCCTCGGCCTGCGCCTCGGCGGACAGCGGCAGGTGGACCGCCATCTGGTCGCCGTCGAAGTCCGCGTTGAACGCGGTGCAGACCAGCGGGTGGATCTGGATCGCCTTACCCTCGACCAGCTGCGGCTCGAAGGCCTGGATACCGAGACGGTGCAGTGTGGGCGCCCGGTTGAGCAGCACCGGGTGCTCGGTGATGACCTCTTCCAGCACGTCCCAGACGACCGGCTTGGCCCGCTCCACCATCCGCTTGGCGGACTTGATGTTCTGGGCGTGGTTCAGGTCGACCAGGCGCTTCATCACGAACGGCTTGAACAGTTCCAGCGCCATCTGCTTGGGCAGGCCGCACTGGTGCAGCTTGAGCTGCGGGCCGACGACGATGACGGAACGGCCGGAGTAGTCGACGCGCTTGCCCAGCAGGTTCTGGCGGAACCGGCCCTGCTTGCCCTTGAGCATGTCGGACAGCGACTTCAGCGGGCGGTTGCCGGGACCCGTGACCGGGCGGCCGCGGCGGCCGTTGTCGAAGAGGCTGTCGACGGCCTCCTGGAGCATCCGCTTCTCGTTGTTCACGATGATCTCGGGCGCGCCGAGGTCGAGAAGCCGCTTGAGGCGGTTGTTCCGGTTGATGACCCGGCGGTACAGGTCGTTGAGGTCGGACGTCGCGAACCGGCCGCCGTCGAGCTGGACCATCGGCCGCAGGTCCGGCGGGATCACCGGGATGCAGTCGAGGACCATGCCCATCGGGCTGTTGCGCGTGTTCAGGAACGCGGAGACGACCTTGAGCCGCTTGAGCGCGCGGGCCTTCTTCTGACCCTTGCCCGTGGCGATGATGTCGCGCAGGTTGATCGACTCGGCGTCCAGGTCGAACGTCGCGAGCCGGTCCTGGATGGCCTGGGCGCCCATGCCGCCGCGGAAGTACCGGCCGAACCGGTCCCGCATCTCGCGGTACAGGAGCTCGTCGCCCTCTAGGTCCTGGACCTTCAGGCCCTTGAACCGGGACCAGACCTCGTCGATCCGGTCGATCTCCTTGCCGGAACGGTCCCGGATCTGCTTCATCTCGCGGTCGGCCGACTCGCGCACCTTGCGGCGCGCGTCGCCCTTGGCCCCGGCGGCCTCGAGATCGGCCAGGTCGGCCTCAAGCTTCTTCTGCCGGGTCTCGACATCGTTGTCCCGGCGCTGCTCGAGCTGGGTCCGCTCGACCGTGATCCGGGCCTCGAGGCTCGGCAGGTCCCGCTGCCGGGCCTCGTCGTCCACGTAGGTGATCATGTACGCGGCGAAGTAGATTACCTTTTCCAGGTCCTTCGGCGCGAGGTCGAGCAGGTAACCGAGACGGCTCGGCACACCCTTGAAGTACCAGATGTGCGTGACCGGCGCGGCCAGCTCGATGTGGCCCATCCGCTCGCGCCGCACCTTGGCCCGCGTGACCTCGACGCCGCAGCGCTCGCAGATGATGCCCTTGAAGCGGACGCGCTTGTACTTGCCGCAGTAGCACTCCCAGTCCCGGGTCGGACCGAAGATCTTCTCGCAGAAGAGCCCGTCCTTTTCCGGCTTGAGCGTGCGGTAGTTGATGGTCTCCGGCTTCTTTACCTCGCCGTGCGACCACTGCCGGATGTCCTCAGCGGTGGCCAGCCCGATGCGAAGGTCGTCAAAGTAGTTGACGTCTAGCACTGTTGGTAAATCCCCCTTCGGTGGGTCAGACCTCTTCAACGCTGCTCGGCTCACGCCGGGACAGGTCGATGCCGAGTTCCTCCGCGGCGCGGAAGACATCCTCGTCGGTGTCCCGCATCTCGATGGCGGCACCGTCGCTGGACAGCACTTCCACGTTGAGGCACAGGGACTGCATTTCCTTGATGAGCACCTTGAAGGACTCGGGGATGCCTGGCTCGGGGACGTTCTCGCCCTTGACGATGGCCTCGTAGACCTTCACCCGGCCGAGCACGTCGTCGGACTTGATGGTGAGCAGCTCCTGCAGGGCGTAGGCGGCGCCGTAAGCCTCAAGAGCCCACACCTCCATCTCGCCGAAACGCTGACCGCCGAACTGCGCCTTGCCACCCAGCGGCTGCTGGGTGATCATCGAGTACGGGCCGGTGGACCGGGCGTGGATCTTGTCGTCCACCAGGTGCAGCAGCTTGAGGATGTAGATGTAACCGACGGACACGTTGTCCTTGAACGGCTCGCCGGTGCGGCCGTCGAATAGCTTTGTCTTGCCGGTGGAGCCGATCATCTGGTCGCCGTCCCGGTTAGGCAGCGTCGACGCGAGAAGACCGGTGATCTCCTCCTCGTGCGCGCCGTCGAACACCGGGGTGGCAACGATCTGGTTGGGCTCGCTGGAGTCCGCTCCGATGGAGCGCAGCCGGTCCTTCCACGGCTCGTCGCCGTCGTCGACCTGCCAGCCGGTCTTGGCGACCCACCCGAGGTGGGTCTCCAGTACCTGGCCGACGTTCATCCGGCCGGGGACGCCGAGCGGGTTGAGCACGATGTCCACCGGGGTCCCGTCAGCGAGGAACGGCATGTCCTCCACCGGCAGGATCTTGGAGATGACGCCCTTGTTGCCGTGGCGGCCGGCCAGCTTGTCGCCGTCGGTGATCTTCCGCTTCTGGGCCACGTAGACGCGGACCAGTTCGTTGACGCCGGGCGGAAGCTCGTCGCCGTCCTCGCGGGTGAATACGCGGACGCCGATGACCTTGCCCTCTTCGCCGTGCGGCACCTTAAGTGAGGTGTCCCGGACCTCGCGGGCCTTCTCGCCGAAGATCGCGCGCAGCAGGCGCTCTTCCGGGGTGAGCTCGGTCTCGCCCTTGGGCGTGACCTTGCCGACCAGGATGTCGCCGTTGACGACCTCCGCGCCGATCCGGATGATGCCGCGCTCGTCTAGGTCGGCGAGCACCTCATCGGAGACGTTGGGGATGTCCCGGGTGATCTCCTCCGGACCCAGCTTGGTGTCGCGGGCGTCGACCTCGTGCTCCTCGATGTGGATGGAGCTGAGCACGTCATCCTGGACGAGGCGCTGCGACAGGATGATCGCGTCCTCGTAGTTGTGACCTTCCCAGGGCATGAACGCGACGAGCAGGTTCTTGCCCAGCGCCATCTCGCCCTCGTC
>DASWUW010000011.1:0-6395 GCA_036406335.1 Trebonia sp. | reverse complement strand
CGGGCATATCGTCACGTCGATCGCCGAGACGCTCGCGCTGCACGGGCAGAGCATGCTGCTCGACGCCGGCGACGCAGTGGTCAGGTCAACCGCGGTGCGCGAGTTGCCGCGCCGCCGGGCCGTGCACGGCGCGGTGCTGATCCTCCCGCCGGAGCCTCGCGCCGAGCTTGAGGCACTGGCCGCCCGGGGTTATCCCCTCGTGGTAGTGGACCCGCGCACCGCCGTGCCGCCCGGCCTGGTGTCAGTCTCGGCGGCGCACTTCTCCGGCGCCCGGGCCGTCACCCGTCACCTGATCGAACTCGGTCACCGCCGGATCGGGCTGGTTACCGGGCCGGCGCACTGGCACACCCGGGACGACCGGACCGGCGGGCACCTCGCCGCGCTGGCCGAGTCCGGCGTGCTCGGCGACCCGGAACTGATGCGGTCCGGCGAGCCTGCCACCAAGACGGGGGTGTGGGCCGGTCAGGAGCTACTCGACCTGAGGCCGCGACCGACCGCCGTGGTCTGCTTCAACGACAAGGTCGCGGTCGGGGTGATGGCCATGGCCGCGGCGCGCGGGCTGCGGGTACCCGAGGACCTGTCTGTCACGGGCTTCGACGACATCGACGTCAGCCGGGCCAGCACGCCGCGCCTGACCACGGTCCGGCAGCCGCTGCAGGAGATGGGGCGCACCGCTGTGACGATGCTGATGCGGCAGCTTGACGGGCATGCGCACGAGGCGCTGAGCATGGAACTGGAGACGCGGCTGGTGGTTCGGGAGAGCACGGGGCCAGCGCCCGGCGGAAACTGACCCATCTGATCAGCTGATCGTTCTTGACGACGGATGTGTGCCGTTTGTACGGTTTCAGGGCCCAGATCACCTGTCCGGGTAGCAGCCAGCCCAGCGAAGTCCGGTGTGAGCCCGGCACTGTCCCGCAACGGTCAAGCCCCCGCACGGGGGACGAGTCCGGTCGCCTGGCCCGGCGTGCTTGCCGAAACCAGTCCTCGAAGGAAGGGCGGTTCGTTGCGAGACTTCGGTATCCCGGCAACAGCTTCACGTTTCCACCAGGCTCGCGGCGCACTGTCGGGCGGCGAGTGGACGCGGCTCGCGGCGATGTTCGCCTTCATCCTGGCCGTCAATGGCGCCGGATGGGGCATCTTCATCCTGTACGTGCTGCCCCACCACTTCGATTACCAGGGAGTGGGCGGCACCCGGGGCCTTGGCGTCGGACTCGGGGTCGCCGTAACGGCCTGGTTTCTCGGCTTCCGGCACGCTTTCGACGCCGACCACATCTCCTGTGTCGACAACACCACCCGCAAGCTGATGGCCGACGGCAAGCGCCCCCTCGGAACCGGGTTCTTCTTTTCCCTGGGCCACTCCATGGTCGTCGTGGCGGTCGGCGTCGGCATTACCTTCGCCGCCCGCGCCGTGTTCGGCGCGGTGGTCAACCCGACCTCGGCTTACGAGACCGCCGGCGGTCTCGTCGGAACCCTGCTGTCCGCCAGCTTCTTGTACCTGATCGCCATCTTGAACCTGATCGTGCTGGCCGGCATCTTCAAGGTTTTCCGCGGCATGCGCAACGGCTCCTACAACGAGGAGCAACTGGAGGCCCAGCTGCAGGCCCGCGGGCTGATGTACCGGTTTTTCGGCCGGTTCATGCGGTCCATCAACCACACCTGGCAGCTGTTCTTCGTCGGCGTCGTCTTCGGCATCGGCTTCGACACTGCCACCGAGGTCGTGCTGCTCGCCGCCACCGCCTACGCCGCGATCCAGGGCCTGCCCTTCTTCGCCGTGCTCGCGCTGCCGTTCCTGTTCTCCGGCGGCATGATGCTGTTCGACACCGTCGACGGCTGCTTCATGAACTTCGCCTACGGCTGGGCCTTCGCCAAGCCGGTCCGCAAGGTCTACTACAACCTGGTCATCACCGGTTTGTCGGTCGGCGCCGCGTTCATCATCGGCACCATCGAGATCCTCGGCATCCTGACCAGCCAGTTCCATCTCACCGGAGGGTTCTGGAACCTGATGGCGAACTTCAACATCAACCTGGCCGGATTCTGCATTGCCGGCCTCTTCGTCCTCGTCTGGGCCGTGGCGCTCACCTACTGGCGCGTCGGTAACGTGGAGGATCGCTGGTCAGCCGCCGTCCCCGCCGCCGCAGCCCCGGCGGATGCGGACCTGGGCGGGAAACCCCGGCCCCGCGCGGAAGGATGACGCCATGCCGGATGACGCCCCGGCGACCGAGCTCAGCCTGTGCGAGCTCCGCGGGGTCGCCGGCAACGCGGCGGCCTGCGCGCGGCCCGCACTGGCGGTCTGCGAACGTGAACGCCCCGACGACCGGCGGCCACGCGCCGCGATCGACGCCGCGCAGGCGTTCGCGGACGGATCCGAACGGACCCGGGCGCTGCGGGACAGCGCCGGCGCGGCGTTCCTCTACCCCTTGGCAAAAGCTACCCAGGTCAGGCACATCCTCGGATCGGCGGCTCACGCCGCGCGAGCGTTCGAGCTCGCCGCCGGCGACGATCCCGCCGCCGGGGCCGGCTACATCACGCAGACGCGGCTCCTCGCGCCCCCGGTCGTGGCCGAGGTCCTGAGCCGCTACCCAGCCGCCCCGCACGGCGGCGGCCGGGTCGGCGAACTGATCCGCCAGCTGGACGCGTCGCTCCGGTGATCCCGGCGGCGTACGGCCGGGCGACCACGCCACCGCCGGCCGCCCGGAGGTGCCAGGCGGCGTGTCCCGTTCCCCGGGAATGAACACCCGCCGGGGGACGCCCTGGCCGTTGAATCGCATCGTGTCAGACCGCTCGGGAACACTGCAGGAATGACATTGACGACCCGGATGCTCACGCCGGAGACCTGGGACGACTTCGCTGCGCTGGTCGAGGCTAACAACGGCGTCTGGGGCGGCTGCTGGTGCATCGGATTCCACCCGGAGGGCGTCGGCCACGGACGCGAGGGAAACCGGGAACTGAAGCGTCAGCATGTGACGCGCGGAACGGTCCGCCAGGTACTCGTCTTCGACGGTGAACGCTGCGTCGGCTGGTGCCAGTTCGGGCCGCCTGCCGAGGTGGCTACCATCAAAAACCCCAAGGTGTACGAGAAGGGCCTAACCAGGTTGCCGGACTGGCGGATCGGCTGCATCTTCACCAACGCGAAGGATCGCGGCAAGGGCGTCGCCGCCGCTGCGGTCGCGGCGGCACTGGAGGAGATCAAGCGGGCCGGCGGCGGCGTCGTCGAGGCCTATCCGGAGCAGACCGGGGAGCGGCCTCCGCAGCGTGGCGCCTATCTGCATACAGGACCGGAGGAGTTGTACGCGCGATACGGCTTCACCCGGGTCCGGAGGATCGCGAAGTGGCGGTGGGTCATGCGCGCCGATGTCTGACCTCCCGCCGCGCCGGACGCTGGCCAGCCGCGCGTACCACCGGCCACCTCACGCACCCCCGCGCTCCTGCAGATCTTGGCGTGACACGCTCAGCCGACAGGCATCAGCGGGCGGCGCTCAAGGTAGCCGCGGGCGATGGCGGCGATCCGGTCACTGGCGGTCCCGTCCCCGTAGGGGCACGGCGTGGCCGCCAGCCGGTCGCTCAGCGTGGCGTCGGCAATCACCGCGCGGCCGAGCTCGCTCATGAGCGGACCCGGGCGGACAATCTGAGCGAAGCCCGCCGTGATCGACTCCGGGCGCTCGGTCGAGTTCCTGACCACGATCAGCGGCCGCTTGAGCACGGTGCACTCCTCCTGAATGCCGCCGGAGTCGGACACGATCAGCCGGGCCAGACTGGCCAGCGCGAGGAACGCGCGGTGGCCGACCGGCGGCCGCACCTGCAGGCGGGTCAGTTCCGCGGTCAGCCCGTGCCGGTCCGCAGCCGCCCGCAGGCGCGGGTGCGCGGGGAGCAGGACGGGCAGGCCGAGCTGGGCGAGCTGGTCCAGGATGACCCGCAGGCGAGCCGGCTCGTCGGTGTTCTCCGGCCGGTGGATAGTCGCCAGCACGTAGCCGTCTGGTTGTACTCCGAAACTGCGCGCGACAGCGGCCGCCTCGGCCGGGCCCGGCATCATGGCCAGCGTGGCTTCCACGATGGTGTTGCCGGTGAGCTCGATCTTGTTCTCGGGCACGCCTTCGGCCCGTAGTTGATCCACCGCCAGTTGCGTCGGCGCACAGTGCACGTCGGCGAGCACTCCGACGACACACCGGTTGACCTCTTCCGGCATCGCCCGGTCGTAGGAACGCAGGCCGGCCTCCACGTGAATGACCGGCAGGCCGACGCAGTTCGCCGCCTGCGCGCCGGCCAGGGCCGTGTTTGTGTCCCCTTGGACGATGACGGCCGCGGGCGGGGACTCGCGGAACAGCTCGCCGAGCTGCTCAATCATCCGGGCGACCTGAACGTGCCGGGCCGCCCCGCGGATGCCGGACAGGGTTCTCGCCACCCGGACCCCAGCCTCGGCGAAGAAGACCCCGGCGAGCTCGGGGTCTTCGTGCTGGCTGGTGTGCACGACCCGCCCGGCCGGCCCGAGCGCGTGGCAGATGTTCCTGAGCTTGATAATCTCCGGCCGGGTGCCAGTGATGATCGCGATGCGGTCGGGAGCCATCAGCGCCTCGGTCCGGCGGGCGTGAACGTGGGCCCGGGCGCGGGCCTGGACACGGGTACGGGTACGGGTACGGGTCTGTACATGGGCACGGGCCGGTACACGGACTCACGCTCGGGCCGGTACACGGACTCACGCTCGGGCCGGTACCCAGACTCACGCCCGGGTGTGGGTGCAGCCAGTACGGCCGAGACCGGGCTGAGGACCACGACCGGGCTGACGGCGGCGGTTACGACCGGGCGGAGCGCCGGCTTGCGCTCGTCCACCCGGTTGGTCTTCGCCCAGCTGCGCGAGCCTCTCAGGTAACGGAACAGGGCGCGCCAGACCGACACGTAAGCGATGTAGTTGCCGAAGAGCAGCAGGTGACCGCTGAGTAGCGTGAGCAGGGCTTTGCCGGGCCGCTGCTTGCTGTACAAGATCCCGGCCACCCACAGCGGAAAAAACGACGACAGGTACCACGTGATAATGCCGATGACCTGATCGACCAGGCTCGAACCAAGCGGCGGCCCCGCGGCCCAGCCCATCCACCATCCCACCGTCATCACGATGTTGTAGTTCATGCACAGCGACCAGGGCAGGATCATCCAGGGAACGAGCAGGTACAGGGTCATCTCGAGCATCCCCAGGTGCGAGACCTTCCGCGAGGACCAGACCTTGCCGAGCCACTCCGAGGCCTCCAGGTGCCCCTGATTCCACCGGGTCCGCTGGCGGACCAGCGCCCGGAGAGCCGGAACGGCCTGCTGGGAGACGTACGCTCTCGGCGTGGAAAGCAGCCGCCAGCCGTCCACGGACAGGGCCAGGCCGAGGTCCAGGTCTTCGGTCAGCCGTGCGCGCCACGGCTCACGGCCGAGTCCGAGCAGGGCGGTGAGCCGGGTGAACTGCCCGTTCCCGCCCAGGCTGACGGTTCCGGTCGCATTCCGGCCGACCTGACTGACCGCCGCGATGCCCCAGAATTCCAGGTCTTGCAGCGTGGTGAGCAGTGAGTTGGTGTTCCTGATCTTGACCGGGAGCTGCACGCCGCCGACCCGGCTGTCGCCGAACAACGGCAGCACCTCGTCCAGCGCATGCGGCGACAGCTCGCCGTCGGCGTCCATGACGCAGATGATGATCCGCGACGCGGCGATCTGCCGGACGCCGGCATCGTGCAGGATGGCCGACAGCCCGAAGTTCAGCGCCGGCCCCTTGCCCAGCCTCGCCTCGGGCAGTTCCCGGCGCACGACCCGGACGCGGGACGGGTCGACCGCGGCGGCGACCGCACTGGTGCCGTCGTCGCTGCCGTCGTCGACGACGACGACTCTCGCCCGCCGGTCGCCCAGCAGCGCCTTGATGGTGCGGCCGATAACCAGTTCCTCGTTCAGACACGCCACCAGGAAATACGTCACCAGCGCATCCGGCGGCACCACCACGGCCTGCGGGGGCGGCTCCTGCGAGGTCACCAGCAGCCGCCGCAGCCGGGACGTGCGGTGGCTCGCGGCGAAGCGCCGGTGCCTGCCGCCCCAGCCGAACTTGCGCATGATCATCACGCCCGCGCCCGTGGTGGCCAGGTAGTAGGTGAGGCCGTAGGCGATGAGGAAGAGTTCCAGCGCGGTGATCATCTAACGATGTCTTCCCGGAGCCAGAGCTGCCGCCCCGGCCGCCCTCCTCTTCCGCAGAAAGAGAACGACCCGAAGCGTGATCAAGCCGACAATAATGAGCACACCACCCGCCAGCGTGAAGCCAAGCAGGTTAGCACCGGTTATCGGCAGCGATCCGATAGGGACTGGGTACATTGACACTCCATGTGAAGTTAATTGCCCTTATCGGGTGTTGAGTTGTTAACTGGACCGTCCCGGCGCAC
>DASWUW010000010.1:0-2406 GCA_036406335.1 Trebonia sp. | reverse complement strand
TGCCGGCCAGGACGCTCACCGGGTCCATCCGCCCGGTGGCTGCGGCCGGCTCTCGCAGCCAGAGCGCGGGTCCCCGGGCCAGGCCGAGGAAGCGGACCGGGTCGCTAACCCCGGCGGCCCAGCTGAGCGAGTCGCGGGGATCACCGGGTCGCGCGGGCCACCAGTCCCCGGCGGCTCGCGGATCGGTCACCACCCGGACCTTGCCCGCGTACGTGGACACCCTGATCGCGGTGGCGGCGCTGGCCGCGGCGCTGGCGGCGGCGTCGGGTGCCGGACCCACGGCTATCACCCGGCCCACCCGGTCCCAGGACGACGTGAGATCGGCTACCCGGTCTCCCGGGTGCGCCGTGACTCGGACATCGGTGACTCCCGCGATGGCCCGTGCCGCCGATTGCCCCTGGACGCGGGTGACCAGGCCGGGTCCGGCGGTGAGGAAGCAGACCGCCGCCGCGCGCGCCGGCACGGCGGGCCGCGCGACCGGGCGTCCGGACAGGACCGTCACCAGGTCCGCGACCAGGCTGCCGCCGTAGGCGAGGTCGATCAGCGGGACGATCTCGTCTCCGGGGAGCCTGCCAGCGCACTCGACCAGGTGCGGCTCGCCCTCGACGAGGATCCACTCGGCATGCAGTGTGCCGGTGCGGAAACCGGTGGCCGCGACCAGGGCCCGCATCGCGGCGCTGATCCGCGGCTGGGCCGGCCCGGGTACGAGGTGTCCGAGCTCGACGGGATAGCGGCCGGGCCGCACGGTCTTTGCCGTAGTGTTCTCGAACACCACCTGCGCGTCGCTGACCAGAGCCTCCACGCTGATTTCGGGGCCGCTCAGCCGATCCTCGGCGAGGAAGCGCGGCTTGGGCCCGCCGCGGGCGCGCATGAGCGGTTCATCGGCGTCGACCGTGTGCTGCCACGCCGCGTCCAGGTCGTCGCTTCCGTCGAGCAGTTGCACCCCTATGCTGGCCTGCCGGTTGGCTGGCTTCAGGACGCGGGAACCGGAGCCGAAGGCGCGGACGTCGGCGGCTGACCAGACCTCGCACCAGCGGGGCTGCGCGATACCGGCGGCATCCGCGGCCGTCCGCAGGGCTATCTTGTCGCGCAGCGTGCGCGCCGCGTCTGTCCCGGCTCCCGGCAGCCGCAGGTACTCGGCCAGCGCGGCCGCACCGACGACGCCGTACTCCAGGCCGGGGATCACCGCGGCCACCCCGTCTGGCAGCTGCCAGCTGCTGACCAGGGAAGGCGCGCAGTCCTCATCCTGGACAGGTGCCTCTACCAGCCCGGCCACGCAGCCGAAGGCAGCCATCCGCTTGCGGACGTTACGGACCTTGGCCATGTCCGGTTCTTCCACTATTATGAGGCTTTTCCGGGGAAGGACGGCGTTAAGCCCGGGCAGGATCCCCGCTCCGAAGCCGACCATCACGATTGACCTATCCCGGCTCATTGGGCTCCTCGGATGCGCGAATGCGGTATATGGTTTAGCATGTTCAAGAATGGTCTAATCATGTTACGTAATTGTTTCGTGCTTGACGAAGGTGGACCCTCACGTGAGCATCGGCCAATGGCTTCGTTCTTATGTGCCGCCCACGCCCGTGGGCCGCTCTCTTGTTTCCGTCACCATTACCGACTCCGTAGGAACGGGCCTGTACCTCTCCGGTTCGGTGATTTATTTCGTTAAAGGTATAGGGCTGTCCGCGGGCGAGGTCGGATCCGCCCTCAGCATAGCGGGCCTGGCCGGATTTCTGGCCTCCGTGCCCCTGGGCATGACGGGAGACAGGGTAGGAGCAAAGCGTCTGCTTGTCGCCCTCCAGCTGTTTCGGGGCGCGATGCTAGTGCTATTGGCGTTTGTCACCAGCTTTCCAGAATTCCTATGCGCCGCGATCGCCCTGACGGTCGCCGCCCGGTCGGTATCACCCGCGACGCAGGCTGTCGTCGCGGGAACGATGTCCAAAGACGATCGCGTGGCCACGATGGCGATCATGCGTTCGGTGCGTAACGTTGGCTACTCTGTTGGCGCCGCCCTGACCATCCCGATCTTCGCCCTGGGCAGCCTCTGGTCCTACCGGCTGCTCATGCTGGGCAATGCCATCACGTTCGTGCTCTCCGCGCTGCTGCTGATCCGGGTACGCACTCCGGCCCATATTCCCCCGGTTAGCGGCCGGCGCCGATACCTGGCCGGCGTCCGTGACTGGCGGTTTCTCGGTCTTACCCTTGTCAACGGTTCCCTCTCGCTGCACACGTCGATTTTGTCGGTCGCCCTCCCGCTGTGGACGCTCGCGACCGGTGGCCCGCGGTGGCTGGTGTCGCTGCTGCTGATCCTGAACACCGTCCTGGCTTTTCTGCTGCAGGTGGCTTCCACGCGCGGCAGCGAATCGCCGGACTTCGGCCAGCGGTCGCTGCGCCGCGCCGCGGTCGCGC
>DASWUW010000009.1:0-4601 GCA_036406335.1 Trebonia sp. | reverse complement strand
ACGGTCCGGGCGACCTCGCGGGCGACGCCGGCGTCCAGCATCGCCGTGTAAGCCGAATAAGCCTGACGGCATGACTGCTTTATCGTTTCGGTGGCCAGGCCGTACTGCTCCGGGGTGCCTGCGCTGAACTCGTAAGCTCCGGGCTTTCCCGTCTGGACCAGGTTCCGGTCCGGGGCGGGCACGTAGAACACCGGGCGCAGCTTGCGGTAGCGGCCGCTTTCCTCGCTGTAGCTGAACGTGCGGTGCCGCATGAATTCCCGGAAAACAAAGATCGGGGCCTGCACGTAGAACGTCATGGACGAGTGCTCGAACGGAGTCCCGTGCCGGTCCCGCATCAGGTAATTGATCAGGCCGGCCGACCGCCCGGGGTCAGCGTCGATTTCTTCCAGCGACTGCTCGCCCCGCGTCGATACCCGTGCGGCCCAGATTACGTCCGCGTCGGACGCGGCCTGCTTGACCAGCTCCACCGTCATGTTGCCGCGGAACGCGAGGTCTTCCAGGTGCTCCGGTTCCGCCGGTCCTGCTTCGTCCGAGATCATGGGTGATCAGCATGTCATGAGCTCACCCGGGCCGGCCGGGTTACTCTTTCCAGACGACAGGCATCGGTGCATTCCGGGGGGTTTGTGCCGACGGCGCGCGAACGGACGGTCAGTTGACGACAGTGGGGGAAGGGCAGTCGCCGGTACGGGGGGACGGGAACGTCCTGGCTTCGGAGGCCCGGCTCGAGGTACTGCGGCAGGCAGGACTGTCGGCGTACCCGGACGAGGGCATGGAGCGCTTCGCGCGGCTGGCGGCCCGGGTGCTGGACGTGCCGGTGGCGCTGGTCTCGCTGGTAGAGGCGGACCGGCAGGTCTTTCCGGGCGCGGTCGGCCTGGCCGAGCCGTGGGCGACCATGCGCTACACCCCGCTGTCGCACTCACTCTGCCAGCACGTGATCACCAGCGGCAGTCCGCTGGTGCTGCCTGACGCCCGGCTCGACGAGCGGAGCTGCGCCAGCCTGGCCATCGATGACCTCGGGGTGATCGCCTACGCGGGGATGCCGCTGACCGACGGCCAGGGCCACGTACTGGGATCGTTGTGCGCCATCGACTCACGTCCCCGGACCTGGTCGCCGCGGCAGCTGGCCGACCTGAGTGACCTGGCCGCGGCCTGCAGCGGGGAGCTGCGGCTGCGGATTGTGTCGCAGCACGCCCGGCTCGCTCGCGACGATGCCGAACGAGCCCGGAAGTCTGCCGAGGCGGACCGCCTGACCGCGGAACGGTCCGATGCCCAGGCCCGGGCCTACGCGTCTCAGGTAGCGGTAGCCCTGGAGCGCTCGCAGCTGATGCTGCGGGTCGCGGCGGACCTGGGCAACGCCAGCAGCCTGCTCGACGTGCGACGGCGGGTGCGGAACCTGGTCAGCAGCGACCTCAAGCCTTCCTACGTCGGGCTGGTACTGCTCGACGGGCTGCAGGTGCGCCGGATTCCCGACCCGGACACTACCTATGTCGCGGAAATCCGCACCCCGGTTTTCCCGCTGGACAGCCCGCTGCCCAGTGCCCGCGCCACCCGGAACCGGGAAATCGTCGTCGTCAGTCACCGGGGCGAGCTGGAAACCGAGTACGGTCCCGCCGTCGTCGCCGAATTCGAGGCGGCGGACCTGCAGACGGCGGTGTGCGTGCCGCTCCCCGGGACGCGGCGCACTCTGGGCGCCCTGATCTTCGGCTGGGAGGCCGTGCACCCGATCGACGTGACCGACCGGGCGGTACTGACCGCCATCGCCGGCTACACCGCCCAGGCCATCGAGCGGGCACTGCACCTGGACGAGCGGGTCACCGTAGTCCGCCAGCTCCAGCAGGCCATGCTGACCGACCTCCCCGCCGTTCCCGGGCTGGAGCTGGCGGCCTCCTACCGGCCCGCCGCGGTGGGCGAACTGGTCGGCGGCGACTGGTACGACGTCTACCCGCTGGCTGGCCTCGCCGGCCAGCCAGGAGCGGACCGGGGTGAATCTCCGGGGACGCTGGCGATAACGGTCGGCGACATCACCGGTCATGACATGCGCGCCGCCAGCGTGATGGGGCAGGTCCGCAGCATGCTGCGCCAAGCCGACCTGCACGGCGGCCTCGGTCCCGCCGCGGCCGTCACCGCGGTGGAGGAGGCCTGCGGGGTGCTGTCGCTGGACGCCACCGGCACCCTTGTCCACGGCCATCTCCGGCCGGCGGGGGATAACGCCGCGTGGCAGCTCACCTGGACCAACGCCGGACACCCGCCTCCGCTGCTGAGGCACCCCGGCGGCCAGACCGAACAGCTAGCCGACCACGACGCGCTGCTGTGGCCGGGAATGACGGACAGCCGCCGGTCTGACTGGCAGCGCACCCTCGCCCCCGGTGACACGCTTTTGCTCTACACCGACGGACTGGTCGAGTACCGCCACCGCGACATCGACGCCGCTATCAGCCATGCCGCCGCGATGCTGTCGGCCGCGCCGGCCGGGCTGCCGCTCCCCGACCTGATCGGCCAGCTGCTGGACTCCGTGGCCGGGACCGCACCGGACGACATTTCCCTGCTCGCCGTGCGCATCCCGGAGAGTCGCCGGGGCTAGCGGCTGAGTCGGGTAAACTAGAACGTTGGACGGGGCGTGACCGCCGCCTCCGTTCGGGCTCCAGATTTTTGAATTTCCCCTGGCTGGGTCTGGGGCGTCGCGCTGATGAAGGAGTGCTGCCGCAGTGTCGGTGACGGATGTTGAGAAACGGACCGGGAACGTGCCCGTGCTGAAGGAAGCGGCCCGGCGGCGCACGTTCGCGGTGATCAGCCACCCCGACGCGGGCAAGTCCACCCTGACCGAGGCGCTGGCGCTGCACGCGGCGGCGATCAACACCGCCGGGGCGGTGCACGGCAAGGCCGGGCGGCGCGGGGTCACCTCCGACTGGATGTCGATGGAGAAGGACCGCGGTATCTCCATTACCTCCGCGGTGCTGAAGTTCGACTACGACGGGCACGTGCTCAACCTGCTCGACACGCCCGGCCACGCGGACTTCTCCGAGGACACCTACCGGGTCCTCGAGGCTGTCGACTGCGCGATCATGCTGCTCGACTCGGCCAAGGGCCTCGAGCCGCAGACGCTGAAGCTGTTTGACGTGTGCCGGTCCCGGCACGTGCCCGTGGTGACGTTCGTGAACAAGTGGGACCGGCCGGGACGCGAGCCGCTCGAGCTGCTGGACGAGATCGAGCAGCGGATCGGACTGCGGCCCACGCCGCTGAACTGGCCGGTGGGGATCGCCGGGGACTTCCGCGGGCTGATCGAGCGGGCCACCGGCGAGTACACCGCCTACACGCGGCGCCCCGGCGGCGCCGAGAAGGCCCTGGAAGAGGTGTTCAAGGACCCGGACCAGGCCCGGGAACGCGAGGGGGCCGTCTACGACGCCGCCGCGGAGGAGCTTGAGCTGCTGACCGAGATCGGCGCCGACATCGACATGCCGTCGTTCCTGGCCGGGCAGTCGTCACCGGTGCTGTTCGGGGCGGCGCTGCCCAACTTCGGGGTCCGGCGGCTGCTCGACGCCATGTGCGACCTGGCCCCGGCGCCGAAGCCGCGCGCCTCGGTCGAAGGCGACGAGCGCGCGGTAGACGCGCCGTTCTCCGGGCTCGTGTTCAAGGTCCAGGCCAACATGGACCCGGCGCACCGGGACCGGGTGGCGTTCGTACGGGTGTGCTCGGGGCGGTTCGAGCGCGGCATGGTGCTGACCCACGCCGCGACCGGACGGCCGTTCGCGACCAAGTACGCCCAGTCGATGTTCGGCGCCGAGCGGGAGACGCTCGAGACCGCCTTCCCCGGCGACGTGATCGGCCTGGTCAACGCGACCGCGCTGCGGCCCGGGGACACGCTCTACGCCGAGGCCCCGGTCGCCTACCCGCCGATCCCGTCGTTCGCGCCCGAGCACTTCGCCGTGGTGCGGTGCAAGGACGCCGGGAAGTACAAGCAGTTTCGCCGGGGTATCGACCAGCTCGACACCGAGGGCGTAGTGCAGGTGCTCTCCTCGGACGTGCGCGGAGACCAGGCGCCGGTCCTCGCCGCCGTCGGGCCGTTGCAGTTCGACGTGGTCATGCACCGGCTCGAGCATGAGTTCGGGGCCAAGTCCGAGCTGACCCGGCTGGACTACGAGATCGCGCGGCTCACCGACGAGGCCGGGACGACCACGCTGGCCGGCGCACGCGGGGCCGAGGTGCTCACCCGCCGGATCGACGGCGCCCTGCTCGCCCTGTTCGCCGACAAGTGGCGGCTCAACGCCATCCAGCGGGACAACCCGGCCCTGCGGCTCGACCCGCTGCTGGCCGGCACCGCCGGGTAACCGGTTACTTCTGCCGGGCGACGTCGATCTGGTCGAAGTCGCCGAAGGCGTTGCGCACGCCGCCGCCGCCCGACCACTGCCACATCAGGGCGTACTTGCTCGACGAGGACTGCCCGCCGAAGAACTGGGCGCAGGTCGACGAGCTGTGCAGGCACCAGCCGCTCGGCTTGGCCGCCAGGTTCGCGGTCTCGGGCGAGTAGGTCCACTCGTAGGTGTTCGGGATGCTGGCGTACTGGCCGCTGCCGAAGATGGAGGGCCAGATCAGCGGGGAGGAGT
>DASWUW010000008.1:0-18144 GCA_036406335.1 Trebonia sp. | reverse complement strand
GCCCGGTCAGCAACCTGCCTGGCGGTGAGAACACCTGGGTCAGCCTGGTCATCCGCGGTGGCGCCCTGCTCACCGTCACCAGCGACACCACTTTCCAGCCCGGCGACGACGTCCTGGTCCTGACCGACCCGGGGGAATCCGGTGCCCTGGACCGTTACTTCACCGGCCCCGGCCCCGGCTTTGGCCCGGGTCCTGGCGCCGACCCCGGCCCTGGTTCCGGCCCTAGCCCCGGCTCTGGCCCGGGTTAAGGGCGAAGCACCGGTTTCGAGCATGATCACGGAACATTAGACCCACCAGGTCGGGTCGAAACTTCCGCGAAACCCGCCGCTGAGGCTGCCGGGATGACTGGGGTTGGGATCAAGGGGCGGGCGGGGTTGCCGGGACAACTGGGTTGCGGGAACGAGTGAGTTGCCGGAACGAGCGGGTTGCCGGATAACTGAGGTTGCCGGGAAGAGTGCGGGCGAAGGGACTTGAACCCCCACGGTGTTTCCACCAACAGGACCTAAACCTGCCGCGTCTGCCATTTCGCCACGCCCGCGTGCCCGCCGGGCGGGCGGGCCGCCGGCGGGAGGGTGGACGCCGGCTGAGACAGCCGGGTCCGCTGCGAAGCTTACTGCTTTTTCAGCTGTCGAGGTCCTTGCGGAGCCGGTCTACGTGGCCGGTGGCCTTGACGCCGTAGAGTGCCTTCTCGATCTTGCCGTCGGTGTCGATGACGAAGGTGGAGCGGATGACGCCCAGGACCGGCTTGCCGTAGTTCATCTTGGGGCCGTAGGCGCCGTAGGCGATCAGCGCCGTCTTGTCCGGGTCGGACAGCAGCGGGAAGGTCAGCTGCTCCTTATCGCGGAACTTGGCCAGCTTGGCCGGCGCGTCCGGGGAGATGCCGAGCACCGCCACGCCCTCGGCGTTCAGCTCGGGCAGGGCGGCGCTGAAGTCGCAGGCCTGCTTGGTGCAGCCGGGGGTCATCGCCGCCGGGTAGAAGTAGACGATCACCCGCTGGCCGCGCAGCTTCGCCAGCGACACCGGGTTGCCGTCGGCATCGGGCAGCGTGAAGTCGGGCGCCTCGTCACCGGGTGCAAGTCGTGATTCCGTCACCGTGTGTCCCCTCCCGTTGCGGCCCCGCCGCCGGCCGCCTGCGGGCGGCCCGGCCGGCGCAGCTGGTCATTTACGCTACCGCATCACGGCCCGGGGCAGCGGCGCGGCAGACCGGCCTGCCGGGGCAGCGGCGCGTCAGGCGGGGCCGGCTAGCTCCGGCGGCAGCAGCTCGGGCGGGACGGTCTGGAAGGTGACCGGGCGCAGCCAGCGTTCGATGGCGGTGCCGCCCACCGAGGTGGTCGGGGTGGTCGTCGCCGGGTAGGGGCCGCCGTGGGTCATGGCCGGGGCCACGGAGACGCCGGTGGGCCAGCCGCCGAAGATCACCCGGCCGGCGACCCGGGACAGCCGGGCCAGCCATCCGGCAGCGCCGGGCTCGGCCGCCTCCGCCTGCAGGGTAGCGGTCAGGTTGCCGCCCAGGCGAGAGAGCACGGCCTCCGCGTCGGCGGCGTCGCGGTAACGAACCAGCACGGTGAGCGGGCCGAAGCACTCCTGGAGGAGGTCACCGTCGGCTTGCGCCGCATCGACCTCGAGCAGCCCGGCCCGGACCGCCTGGGGGGCATCGCCGGCCGGCGCGGCGGCCGCCGCGGCCAGGGTGCGCACGCCGGGGGCGGCGGCCCGGGCGGCAAAGCCGGCCAGGAAGTGCTCGCGCATACGCGCGTCGAGCAGTGCGCCGGGGGCGGCCTGAGCGGCGGCCGCGGCGGCCGCGGCGGACAGCGCGTCGCCGGCCGGCCCGGCGGGGACGAGCACCAGCCCGGGCTTGGTGCAGAACTGGCCCTGGCCCAGCGTGTAGGAGGCGACCAGGCCCGCGGCGATCGCATCGGCCCGGGCCGCGGCGGCCCGCTCGGTGACCAGCACCGGGTTGAGGCTGCCGAGTTCCCCGTAGAACGGGATCGGAGACGGGCGCGCCGCGGCCAGGTCGAACAGGGCCCGCCCGCCGGGGATCGAACCGGTGAAGCCGACCGCGGCGGTCAGCGGGTGCCCCACCAGGTCGACCCCGACCTGGTAGCCGTGGATCACGGTGAGCACGCCGGCCGGCAGCCCGGCCTGCTCGGCCGCGGCCCGCAGGGTCTGCGCGACCTGCTCGCTGGTCTCCGGGTGGTCCGGGTGGGCCTTGACCACCACCGGGCAGCCGGCCGCAACGGCGCTCGCGGTGTCACCGCCGGGGACACTGAACGCAAACGGGAAATTCGAGGCGGCGAACACCGCGACTACCCCGAGCGGGACCTTCCAGCGCCGCAGCTCGGGGCGCGGCGGTACGGCGGAGGCATCCGCCGCGTCGATCACCACCCCCAGGAACGCGCCGTCGTCGACGATGTCGGCGAAGAAGCGGAACTGGTAGGCGACCCGGGCCAGCTCGCCGGCCAGCCGGCCGGCGCCGAGCGCGGTCTCCGCGTCGGCGGTGGCGACCAGCTCCGGGGCCCGCGCCTCGACGGCGTCAGCCCAGGCCCGCAGCAGTGCCGACCGGGCCGGGCGGCCCGCCAGCGCGTCCAGGCTGGCGTGGGCGGCCCGGACGGCCGCGTCCACCGCGGCGCTGTCCGCCTCCACCGCGACCTGCGCGCGGGGCTCGCCGGTACGGGGGTCGCGGCTCAGGACGGGTTCCATGCCGGTGCTCCTTGTCTGCTGCGCGGCGGTCGGGGTCTGCTGCAGAGCGGCCGGGCTACAGCGCGACGATGAGCGGTGCGATCGCCCGGAAGGCGCGGCCGCGGTGACTGATCGCGTCCTTGTCCCGCGGGGCGAGCTCAGCGGTCGTGACGGTCAGGCCGTCCGGGACGAAGATGGGGTCGTAGCCAAAGCCGTTACTGCCCCGCGGCGCGCGGATGATGCTCCCCGGCAGGACTCCGGTGGCCGTCCACTCGGTGGTCTCGCCCGCGGGCACGGCGCCGTCCGGAAGCGCCAGCGCGGCGACGCAGACAAACGCGGCGCCGCGGCTGTCGATGTCGGAGATCTGCCGCAGCACCAGCTCCAGGTTGGCCTGGTCGTCACCGTGCCGGCCCGCCCAGCGGGCGGAGAGAATGCCGGGCATGCCGTTCAGCGCGTTGACGACCAGCCCGGAATCGTCCGAGACGGCGGGCAGCCCGGTGTAGGCGGCGATCGCCCGCGCCTTCAGCAGGGCGTTGTCGGCGAAGGTGAGCCCGGTCTCGGCCACGTCGGGCGCGCCGGGGAACTCACTCAAGCCGGCGATCTGGCCGCCGAAGCCGATATCGTCCAGGATGCGGCCCAGCTCGGCGATCTTGCCCGGGTTCCGGGTCGCGAGCGCCACCCGGCGCGGCCCGGGGTCAGGCACCGGCGGTCCCGCCCCGCAGCGCCTCGCGCTGCAGCCCGGTCAGCTCCGCGCAGCCGGCCGCGCCCAGGTCGAGCAGGCTGTCCAGCAGCGCCCGGGAGAACGGCTCGCCTTCGGCGGTGCCCTGGACCTCGACAAAGTCCCCGGTGCCGGTGCAGACCACGTTCATGTCGGTCTCGGCGGCGGAGTCCTCTTCGTAGTTCAGGTCGAGCCGCGGCTCGCCGCCCAGGATGCCCACCGATACCGCGGCGACCGAGCCGACCAGCGGGCTCCCCTTGAGCTTGCCCCGCTTGCGGAGCCAGTCGATCGCGTCCGCCAGCGCCACGTAGCCGCCGGTCACCGCGGCCGTCCGGGTACCGCCGTCCGCCTGCAGGACATCGCAGTCGATGACGATGGTGTTCTCGCCCAGCGCCTTGTAGTCGACGACGGCGCGCAGCGAGCGGCCGATCAGCCGGGAGATCTCGTGGGTGCGGCCGCCGATGCGGCCCTTGACCGACTCGCGGTCGTTGCGGGTGTTGGTGGCCCGGGGCAGCATGGCGTACTCGGCGGTGACCCAGCCGAGCCCGCTGCCCCGCCGCCAGCGCGGCACATCTTCGGTAACGCTGGCCGCGCACAGGACCCGGGTCTTGCCAAACTCCACCAGCACCGACCCCTCGGCGTGGTCCAGCCAGCTCCGGGTAAACCGCACCGGCCGCAGCGCGTCCGCGGCCCTTCCGTCAGGACGTGTCATGGCGGTCAGCTTACCGGCGGGGGTACGGGGTGATCGTCCCCCCGGGAGACTCAGCCCCCTAGGTCGATCACCTGGCCCGCGGTGGCCAGGTCGAGGTCGCCGGGGAAGACGGCGGCGGCCTCGGCGCGGGCGGCGTCGCGGTCGGTCCAGGGCTGCAGGTGGGTGAGCACCAGCCGGCCGACGCCGGCCCGGTTGGCGTAGGCCGCGGCCTGGCTGGCGGTGAGGTGCAGGTTGGGCGGGAGGTCGGGCCGGTCGAGGAAGGCCGCCTCGGACAGGAACAGGTCCACTCCGGCGGCCAGCGCGGGGACCGCCTCGGTCTCGCCGGTGTCACCGGTGTAGACGAGACTGCGGCCGCCGTGACCGAACCGGAAGGCAAACGTCTCCACCGGGTGGTTCACGTGCGCCAGCTCGACGTCGAAGGGGCCGACGCTCAGCCTCCCCGGTGCCAGCGTCTCGAAGTCGAACCGTTTTATCAGCCCGAGGTCGTCCCCGCCGAGGCCGTGCACCAGGCTGATCCGCTCGGCGGTGCCGGCCGGGCCGTAGACCGGGATCGGCGGCAGCGGCCCGGCGGGCGAGTAGGTCCGGGCGATCGAGTAGGAGTACAGGTCGACGCAGTGGTCGGCGTGCAGGTGGCTCAGGAAGACCGCGTCGATGCCCGACAGCGGCGCATGCCGCTGGAGAGCGCCCAGCGCGCCGTTGCCCAGGTCGACGAGCAAGCGGAAACCATCCGCTTCGAGCAGGTAGCAGGACGCGGCGCTATCCGGGCCGGGCAAGCTCCCGGAACAGCCCACCACGGTAAGGATCATAATGATCTTTGTTCCCGTTGGGCTTCGGGTGAAGCACGGGAAGCGGGCAGAAACAGATGAGCCTAAGCCCAGAGCTGGCCTTCCAGCTTCTGCTCGGCCTCGTCCAGGGTGCCGTTGTAGGCCCCGGTGGACAGGTACTTCCAGCCGCCGTCGGCCACCAGCACCACGATGTCCGCGCGTTCTTTTGCCTTGAGCGCCTGCATGGCCATGCCCAGCGCGGCGTGCAGGGCGCAGCCGGCCGAGATGCCGGCGAAGATGCCCTCCTTGGACAGGAAGTCGCGGGTACGCCGCAGCGCGTCCTCCGACGAGACCGAGAACCGGGTGGTCAGCAACGACTCGTCGTAGAGTTCGGGCACGAAGCCCTCGTCCACGTTACGCAGGCCGTAGACCAGCTCGCCGTAGCGCGGCTCGGCCGCCACGATCTTGACCCCGGGCACGTGCTCGCGCAGGAAGCGGCCGGTGCCCATCAGCGTGCCGGTGGTGCCCAGCCCGGCCACGAAGTGGGTGACCGACGGCAGGTCGGCGAGGATCTCCGGGCCGGTCGTCTCGTAGTGGGCGCGGGCGTTGGCCTCGTTGCCGTACTGGTAGAGCATCACCCAGTCCGGGTGCTCGGCGGCCAGCCGCTTCGCCACCCGGACGGCCTCGTTGGAGCCGCCCGCGGCCGGGGAGGTGAAGATCTCCGCCCCGTACATGCGCAGGATCTGACGGCGTTCCTCGCTGGTGTTCTCCGGCATGACCACGATCAGCTGGTAGCCGCGCAGCTTGGCCACCATGGCCAGTGAGATGCCGGTGTTCCCCGAGGTCGGCTCCAGGATCGTCGTCCCCGGGCGGAGCAGGCCGTCCTTCTCCGCCTGCTCGACCATGAAGAACGCGGCCCGGTCTTTCACCGAGCCGGTCGGGTTACGGTCCTCCAGCTTGGCCCACAGGCGGACGTCGTCCGACGGGGACAGCCGGGGCAGCCCGACCATGGGCGTATTGCCCACGCTGGCTAGCAGTGAGTCGTAACGCATCGACACGCTCCCGTTCGGAGTGGTCCGCAGTGGTCTTAGCGGGCGCCGCCGGCGACCGCCGGAAGGACCGTGACGGTGTCGCCGTCCTTGACCGGAGTCTCCAGGCCGCCGAGGAAGCGGACGTCCTCGTCGTTGAGGTACACGTTGACGAAGCGGCGCAGCTTCTCGCCGTCCACCAGCCGGTCACGCAGGCCGCCGTGCTCCTTGTCCAGGTTGTTCAGCAGCTCGTCGAGCGTGGCGCCGGACCCGTCGACCGTCTTCGCGCCGCCGGTGTACGTGCGCAGGATCGTAGGGATGCGAACCTCAATGGCCATATCTGATTTGCTCCTCGGTGAACTTCTAACGCCTTCGGTTGAACCCTAACCGGGTCGCGATCATTCCGCGGAACCGCTGACCTCGACCGGTTCCTCGGTGACCTCGCCGCCGGTGATCCGGTAGGAGCGGAACTCGGTCTCGGTCTCCGACCGGGTCGAGACCAGCACGTAGTGCGCCTGCGGCTCGTTCGCGTAGGCGATGTCGGTCCGCGACGGGTACGCCTCGGTAGCGGTGTGCGAGTGATAGATCACTACCGCCTCCTCGTCATTCCGGTCCATCTCGTTCCAGACGCGCAGGAGCTCCATCGAGTCGAACTCGTAGAAGGTGGGCGAGCGCGCGGCGTTCAGCATCGGGATGAACCGGGCCGGCGTGTCGCTGCCCTCCGGGCCGGCGAGCACGCCGCAGGCCTCGTCCGGGTGGTCCTTCCGGGCATGGGCGACGATCTGGTCATGCAGGGCGCGGGAGATGGTCAGCACGACGTCCCAGCCTACCCCGGCGCGGGTTACCGGGAGATGGCGCGGACCAGGGACTCCTGGATCGCGCCGAGCCAGCCGTAGACCTCGAACGCGGCGACCCGGGGGTCCTTCGGGTCGAGCCCGGCGAGCTGGTCCTCGAAGTCCTCGGTCACCGCCAGCCGGACGCCGAACATCAGCCGCACGTCGTTGAGCGCCCGCAGCCAGTCCCGGGCCTGGTCAGCGTTGAGCTTGACCCGGCCGCCCTTGGCCGGCAGCGTCTCCAGCAGCGTCTGGGCGAAGTACTTCTTGGCCTCCCGCAGCGAGGACTCGGTGTACTTGCGGAACTCGCCCGCCGCCTCCGGGTCGTCCTGGTAGGCGTCGGGCAGCAGCCGGGCCAGTACCGGGTCGGCGGGCATTTCCGGCGGGGCGGCCATGGTCTCGTTGAACATCTTCTCCAGGTCGTCAAAGAGATCGGACGACTCTGACGGCCCGGAAGATTCCGCCGGGGGCGGGGCCGGGGCCGGCCGCTCGGGGTCGTTCAGCAGCTCCGTCACGGGAACGACCAGGGTGCGCAGCAGGGTCGCCTCGCCCGGCGACAGCCAGACGCTGGCCCCGCCGCCCTTGGTAGGCCGGAACATCTCCATCAACCTCTTTCAGCTGCTAGGTGTCCTGGCGGACCGTGGCCCACAGGCCGTAACCGTGCAGCACCTCGACGTTGCGCTCCATCGCCTCGCGGCTGCCGCTGGCGACTACCGCCCGGCCTTTGTGATGCACGTCGAGCATCAGCTTCTCGGCCTTGGGCCGGGAGTAGCCGAAGACGTGCTCGAACACGTAGGTCACGTAGGACATCAGGTTGACCGGGTCATTCCAGACCAGGGTCAACCAGGGCTTTTCCGGTACTACTTCGTCCGCTGACCGCGGCAGATCGACCTCAGCGGGTGCCACGCTCACTCGCACGCACCTCCTTATCCGTAGTCTTCCACCTGTGACCACTACGGTGAACCGCGGGACAACCGCGTTGCTGACTGACCACTACGAACTCACCATGCTCCAGGCCGCGCTGCGCAGCGGCGCAGCGTCGCGGCGCGCGGTCTTCGAAGTTTTCGCCCGCCACCTGCCGCACGGACGCCGTTACGGCGTCGTGGCTGGCACCGGCAGGCTACTCGACGCGCTCGAGCGATTCCGCTTCGGGCCCGACGAGCTGTCTTTCCTGCGGGAAAACCAGATCGTGGACTCGGCCACGCTCCAGTACCTGTCATCGTATCGGTTTTCCGGGAACATCTGGGGTTATGCCGAGGGCGACGTGTACTTCCCCGGTTCGCCGATCCTCGTCGTCGAGGGCACGTTCGCCGAGTCGGTCCTGCTGGAGACCGTGGCGCTGTCCATCCTGAATCACGACTGCGCGGTCGCGTCGGCCGCGTCCCGGATGGTGACCGCGGCGGGCGGTCCCGGGCCGTCCGGGCGGCCGCTGATCGAGATGGGATCGCGGCGCACCCACGAGGACGCGGCGGTGGCCGCCGCACGGGCGGCCTACATCGCCGGGTTCGCCTCCACCTCCAACCTGCAGGCGCGGTACGCCTACGGGGTACCGTCCAACGGGACCTCGGCCCACGCGTTCACGCTGGTGCACGACAGCGAGCGGGACTCGTTCGCGGCCCAGCTGGCCTCGCTCGGCGCGGGCACGACCCTGCTGGTGGACACCTACAACGTGGAGCAGGCGGTGCGGGCCGCGGTGGAAGTGGCCGGGCCGTCGCTGGGCGCGGTGCGGATCGACAGCGGCGACCTGCCCGCGCTGGCGGTGTCGGTGCGCGCGCTGCTCGACTCGCTCGGTGCGACCGGCACCCGGATCATCCTGACCGGCGACCTCGACGAGTACTCGATCGCCGGGCTCGCGGTGGCCCCGGTGGACGGTTACGGCGTGGGGACCTCGCTGGTCACCGGGTCCGGGGCGCCGACCGCGGCGCTGGTCTACAAGCTGGTGGCGCGCTCGGACGGGCCGCTCGCGGACGGCGACCCGGCCGGGATCGAGGCCCTGCGCCCGGTGGCCAAGCGGTCGGTCGGCAAACCGGGAGTCGGCGGGCGCAAGTGGGCCGTGCGCGAGCGGTCTGCTTCTGGTGACGCGGCGACCGAGCGGATCTGGCTTACCCCGCCGGACCTCGGGCCCGCCGACCGCCTGCTGCTGCAGGAACTGGTGCGGGACGGGAAAATCGTCGGCCGCGAGCCGCTGGGGGAGGCACGCGCCCGGCACGCCGCCGTGCTGACCGAGCTGCCCGGGTACGCGCTGCAGCTGTCGCGCGGCTACCCGGCCATCCCGACCGCCTTCGGCCCCGGCAGCGCGGGAAGCTGATGGGATACGGTGGTGCCGTGCGCGCGCTCATCATCGTCGACGTGCAGAACGATTTCTGCGAAGGCGGCTCCCTGGCGGTGGCCGGCGGGTCCGCGGTCGCCCGTGGCATCAGCTCCCTGCTGGCGGCCGGCGACCACGGCTACGGGCACGTGGTGGCGACCAAGGACTACCACATCGACCCGGGCGGCCACTTCGCGGCCGAGCCGGACTACGCGCACTCCTGGCCTGCGCACTGCGTGGCCGGCTCGCCGGGGGCCGAGTTCCACCCCGAGCTGGCCACCGGGCCGATCGAGGCGGTGTTCCGCAAGGGGCTGCACGCGGCCGCCTACAGCGGCTTCGAGGGCGTGACGGACGACGGCACGCCGCTGGCGGACTGGCTGCGGTCCCACGGCGTGGACACGGTCGACGTCGTGGGGATCGCCACCGACTACTGCGTGCGGGCCACGGCGGCCGATGCCGCCGCCAACGGGTTCACCACCCGGGTACTGCTGGGGCTGACCGCCGGCGTCGCGCCCGGGACCACCGCCGAGGCGATCACGGTCCTGCACGACACCGGCGTCCAGGTGACCCCGGCCTAGCGGATCGTGGGCCGCCCCAGCGGGAACGGGCGGCCGCCGGTGGCGACCGACGCGGTGGATGCGAACAGGTACACGCCGACGGCGGCGAACAGCAGCACCACGTACCCGGCCGTTTTGCCCAGCCCGGCCGATCCCTGGTTGGTGCTGAGGAATACCAGCAGCAGGGCCAGGTCGACGAGGAAGAGCAGGACGGTGTACACGGACGGCAGCCGCAGCGTGGCCAGCGTCAGCATGACAATCACGACCAGCCAGGCCACCAGGAACAGCTCCTGCGCGGCCTGGGCCGAGGCGGGCGCGA
Source organism: Trebonia sp. (assembly GCA_036406335.1). Lineage (GTDB taxonomy): Bacteria > Actinomycetota > Actinomycetes > Streptosporangiales > Streptosporangiaceae > Trebonia. Next base: position 8,232 of record DASWUW010000008.1, on the reverse strand, counting down.
TGCCGAACCAGTTGTGGGTGAGCCCGAGGACGAGCACCGCGTAGCTGAGCCAGAACCCGGCGAAGATCCCGAACACGCTGGCGACCGCGCTCTGGCCGAGCGAGGCACTCCAGATCGTCGCCATGAACAGGCCGATCGCCGTCGACGCGAGGATAATGGGCAGGGCCGCGCCGACCGCGGCGGCGGGGACCACGCCGACCAGCGCCAGTCCGAGGGACACGGAGCCGGCGATAAAACAGGGCAGGCCCAGGGCCATCGGGTCACCGACCAGCGGGCCGGACGCGGCCGGCTCCGGCGCGGGCGGCGGTTCCTGGGCCATGGCCTGGGCCGGGACCAGACTGGAGGCGGATGCATCAGCGCTCATCGCTGCACTCCTTCGTGTTGAGCACCCGCGAGTACGGGCTTAATGCATCCGTACGCCCGGCTCCGGGCCCACCGGTTCTCACTTTGAACCAGTGCTCGCATTTTCCCTGGTCAGCGGGTCACGTCTCGATATCGGCCCAGCTGAGAGAGCGACCGCTTAGCGACGGGACAGCGCCCACTGGCGGATCTTGTCGATCCGGGTCCGGATCTGATCGGCGGACGCCTGCGGGAGCGCGGGGCCGCCGCAGGAGGTGCGCAGCTCGTTGTGGATCACCCCGTGCGGCTGCCCGGTGCGGTGCGACCACGCGCCGACCAGGCCGTTGAGCTCCTTGCGGAGCGCGCCGAGCTGCTCCCGGCTCACCGGCGGCGGCTTCGGCGCCGGATCCCGGGGCGGGTCGCCGGGCAGCGCGAAGAGGCCGCCGTCGGCCGGGCTGTCGTCTTTCGCCGCCGGGCCGGCCGAGCGCGCCGCCAGCTGGGCCGCCTGGCGCTTGCGGAGCAGCGTGGTCACCTGGTCGGGCTCGAGCAGGCCGGGCAGCCCGAGGTAGTCATCCTCCTCGGCCGAGCCCGCCTCGGTCGCGGTGCCGAACTCGCCGCCGTCAAACAGCACCCGGTCAAAGGTGGCGGAGGCTGCCAGTACCTCGATCGACTTGCCCATGACCTCGAAGTCGTCCGGTGTCTTGCGCTCGCGCTGGGCCGCCTCGAGCTCCTCTTCCGGGTCCCGGTCGGCGAAGTGGACCACGTGGTCGCGCTCGGCTTCCAGCTCGGCGGCAAAGCCGAGCAGGGCGGGCACGGACGGGACGAAGACCGACGCGGTCTCACCGCGCTTGCGGGCCCGGACGAACCGGCCCACCGCCTGGGCGAAGAACAGCGGGGTAGAAATGCTGGTGGCGTACACCCCGACCGCGAGCCGGGGCACGTCCACCCCCTCGGACACCATCCGCACGGCGACCATCCAGCGCGCGGCCGACTGGTCGAAGGCGGAGATCTTCTTGCTCGCGGCCGGGTCGTCCGACAGCACCACGGCCGGCCGCTCGCCGCTGATCCGGCGGAGCAGCGCCGCGTACGCCCGCGCGGTCTCGTGGTCGCTCGCGATCACCAGGCCGGCCGCGTCCGGCATGCCCCGCCGCACCTCGGTGAGCCGCTTGTCGGCGGCCTCGAGCACCCGCTGGATCCAGTCGCCGCCCGGGTCCAGCGCCGTCCGCCAGGCCTGCGCGACCTGCTCCCGGGTCATCGGAGTGCCCAGCGTCGCGGTGATCTCGTCGCCGGCCCGGGTGCGCCAGTGCATCTCGCCGGAGTAGGCGAGGAAGATAACCGGCCGGACCACGCCGTCGGTCAGCGCCGGCCCGTACCCGTAGACGTAGTCCGAGGCCGACCGCTTGGACCCGTCCGACTCGGGGATGTAGTTGACGAAGGGGATCGGGTTGGCGTCCGAGCGGAACGGCGTCCCGGTGAGCGCGAGCCGGCGCTTGGCCGGGTCGAACGCCTCCTTCACGGCGTCACCCCAGGACAGCGCGTCGCCCGCATGGTGGATCTCGTCGAAGATGACCAGCGTGGTGCGGTTCTCGGTGCGTCCCCGGTGCAGCGCGGGGTGCGCGGCGACCTGCGCGTAGGTGACCGCCACGCCCCGGAAGTCGGCGCCCGCCCGGCCCTGGGCATTGCTGTAGGACGGGTCGATCGCGATCTCGAACCGCCGCGCCGCCTGGGCCCACTGGTACTTGAGGTGCTCGGTGGGGGTGACGATCGTGACCGCCTGGATCTCCCGCCGGGTCAGCAGCTCCCTGGCCACGGTCAGGGCATAGGCCGTCTTGCCCGCGCCGGGCGTCGCGACGAGGAGAAAATCACGTTTAGCAGCGCGAAAATACTCTGCGTAAGCAGCCTTCTGCCAGCCGCGGAGAGACGGAAGATCCTGCTGCGGAACGAAGGCGGCTGACTGGGGACCGGCGGCGATTACTCGTCCCCGTCGTCGCCGGACGGCAGCGACTCGTAGATTTCCTTGCACTCCGGGCAGACGGGGAACTTCTGCGGATCCCGGCTGGGCACCCAGACCTTGCCGCACAGCGCCTTGATGGGCGTACCGAAGACCGAGGCCTGCATCATGTCGTCTTTGTCGACATAGTGCGCGAACCGCTCGTGATCGCCATGCGAAGTATCGACCTTGAGGTCTTCGTGGATCTTCAGGTCGCTCTCGGGCATTACTTCGGTGCTCACGAAACCGAGTTTACCCGCCCCGGCGGTGCGCCGCTGGACGACCCACCGCACCGGCGGCGCGGGCGTATCTTTCGACCGTGACTACCCCCGCGGCGGACTACTGGAACCACAATGTCCACTACCAGCGCGTGATTACCGGCGCGGTCCCGCCCGGCTGCGGGGCCGCGATCGACGTCGGCTGCGGTGACGGCCTGCTGGTGCGCCAGCTGGCCGGGCGCTGCCGGACGGTGACCGGGATCGACGCCGACCCGCCGATGATCGCCCGGGCCCGGAGCCTGACGCCGCCTTCCTCCGGCACGGTCACCTTCCTCCAGGGCGACTTCCTGCGTTACCCGCTGGAAGACGAGCGCTACGACTTCGCCTGCGCGGTCACCTCGCTGCACCACATGGACTTCGCGGCGGCGCTGGCCCGGATGGCCCGCCTGCTGCGCCCGGGCGGCCGACTGGCGGTCGTCGGCCTCGGCGCCCGCGGGTCGGCCGCCGACCTGGTCATCGACGCGGCCGCCATACCGGTCAACCGCTGGTACCAGCGGACCCGGGGCGAGGGCGGCCCCGGCGCGCCGGTGCGCGACCCGGACCTTACCTGGGCCCAGACCCGGACCACGGCGCGGCGGGTGCTGCCCGGTGTCCGCTACCGCCGCCGCCTGCTCTGGCGCTACTCCCTCATCTGGGACAAACCCGCCGGTTAGTTGAGGGTGGGGTCATCCGGGTAGGTGGCCAGGAAGGCCAGGTCACCCTCCTGGCGGCGCAGCACCTGGCGCCAGAGCCGGTCCGGGGCGGCCGCGAAGACGTCGCCCGGCTGGGCCGGGATCACGTACCAGGCGCCCTCGTCGATCTCCGCCTCCAGCTGGCCGGGCGACCAGCCCGCGTAGCCCGCGTACACCCGCAGGCGGGTGATCGCGGTCGCCAGCAGCCCGGGCGGCGTGTCCAGGTCGAGCAGGCCGAGCCGGGCCAGCGCCGGGGCCCCGTCGAGGGGCCGCCAGCCGGCCGGCTCGCCCTGGCCCGGAATCTGCGCCAGCGCGAGGGCGCTGTCCGGCGCCACCGGGCCGCCGCGGAACACCACCGAGGGCTCGGCGGCGAGCTCGGTCCACTGCTCCAGCACCTGGCCGACGTCCACGGTAGAGGGCCGGTTGAGCACGACGCCGAGCGTCCCCTGGACTTCCTCGTGCTCCACGATGAGGACCACGCTGCGCTTGAAGTTGGCGTCCCCGAGGAGCGGAGTCGCCACCAGCAGCCTGCCCGCCTTGGGGTCTGAACCCATGGGGTCCATATAACCATCCCGCTGCAGGCAATAACCCTCCGCCGGGACTATCCGCCCGGCGTTTTACCCGCCGGTGCCCGCGGATTACCCGCCGGTGTCCGCCACGGCACCGTCGCGAACGGTGGCATCGCGCACGGCGGCGGCCACCCCGGAGGCGACGTCCGGGTGGAACACCGAGGGAATGATGTAGTCCGGGCCGAGCTCGTCCGCGGGAACCACGTCGGCCAGCGCCCGGGCCGCGGCGACCAGCGTCGCGTCGGTGATCGTGGTGGACTGCGCGTCGAGCAGGCCGCGGAACACCCCCGGGAAGGCGAGCACGTTGTTGATCTGGTTGGGGTAGTCGCTGCGCCCGGTGGCGACCACCGCGGCGAACTCCCGCGCCTCGTCCGGGTCCACCTCGGGGTCGGGGTTGGCCAGCGCGAACACGATCGCGCCGGGGTTCATGGTCTTGACGTCCTGGCTGCGCAGCACGTTGGGCGCGGACACCCCGATGAACACGTCGGCCCCGGCCACCGCGCCTGCCAGGTCGCCGTCGTAGCAGTCGGCGTTGGTGTGCTCGGCGATCCAGGCCAGGTTCTCGTTGAGCCCCTCCCGGCCGCGGAAGACCGCGCCGCTGATATCGCAGGAGATCACCTGGCGGGCGCCCGCGTTCAGCAGCAGCTTCAGCACCGCGGTGCCCGCCGCGCCCGCGCCCGCCATGACGATCCTGACCTCGGGCAGTTGCTTGCCCACGACGCGCAGCGCGTTGGTCAGCGCGGCCAGCACCACGATCGCGGTGCCGTGCTGGTCGTCGTGGAACACCGGGATGTCGAGCATGGCCCGCAGCCGGCGCTCCACCTCGAAGCAGCGGGGGGCGGAGATGTCCTCCAGGTTGATGCCGCCGAAGCCGGGAGCGATGGCGGCGACCGTCGCCACGATCTGGTCGACGTCCTGGGTGTCCAGGCAGATCGGCCAGGCATCGATGCCGGCGAACCGCTTGAACAGGGCGGCCTTGCCCTCCATGACCGGCAGGGCCGCGTAGGGGCCGACGTTGCCCAGCCCGAGCACCGCCGACCCGTCCGTCACCACGGCGACGCTGTTGCGCTTGATGGTGAGCCGCCGGGCGTCCTCCGGCTTGGCCGCCAGCGCCAGCGAGACCCGGGCCACGCCGGGCGTGTAGGCCATGGACAGGTCGTCGCGGTTGCGCAGCGGCACCTTGGACCGCATCTCGATCTTCCCGCCGAGGTGCAGCAGGAAGGTCCGGTCGCTGACCTTGTGGACCGAGACCCCGGGGATCGCGGCCATCGCGGCGACCAGCGACTCCGCGTGCGCGGTGTCGGTCGCGGCGCAGGTCACGTCTACCCGGAGCATGCCCCGGTTACCCGAGTTGACGTCGAGCGCGGTGACGATGCCGCCCGCCTGCTCCACGGCCCGGGTGATCTCGCTGACCGCCCGCCCGTGCGAGGCCACCTCGAGCCGGGCAGTGATCGAGTAAGACACACTCGGCGCCATGGTCATGTCGCATCCGCCTATCTCCGACGACACTGCCGGGAACAAATCCAGGATATTGAGGTTGGCCGGGCACCGCGTACTCTTCATGCATGGCGCGGGATACAACCATAAGCCCGCCGGCCGCCGGGGTAGCCGGCACGCGCACCGAAGCCGGCACGATCGACGTGACCCGGCTGCGCGTTGCCCTGGCCCGGTTGTCCCGGCGGCTGCGCAGGCACACACTGGCCGGGCTGACCCCGACCCAGCTGGCCGCACTGGCCACCGTGGAGCGCGCGGGGCCGCTGCGCCTCGGCGACCTGGCCGCGGCGGAGGGCATCGCGCCGTCCACGCTGACCAGGATCGTGTCCGTCCTGGAAGACCTCGGCTACGTCCAGCGCGACGCCGACCCGAAGGACGCGCGCGCCTCGACGCTGGCGGTGACCCCCCGGGGTCGCGAGACGCTGGAGCAGCTCCGGAAGGAGGGCACGGCCATGCTCACCGAGTGGCTGAAGCTGCTCGACTCCGGGCAGCGGGCCGCGCTGGCGGCCGCGCTGCCCGCGCTGGAGGCGCTCTCCGAGCCCGATCCCTTCGCGCCCCGGTCACCCCGGTAGACACCCGGCACCTCGGGTAGACACCGGCCCGCCCGGCCCGATCCGGCTAGAACAGCAGCTGGGTAAGCCTGGTCCTGGCCTTCTTGAGGCGGTTGTCGTCGGGCGGCAGGACCTCGAACAGGTCGAGCAGGTGCAGACGGGCGGTATTCCGCTCGGCGCCCGTAGTCCGCTTGACCACGGCCAGTACCCGGTCGAAGGCCTGCTCCGCTTCTCCGTTGGCCATCTCGAAGTCGGCTGCCCGCAGCTGTGCCTCGATGTCGTCCGGGTGCGCGGCCGCGTCCCGGGCGACCGTCGCCGGATCGTGGGAGGACACCCGGCGCATCAGGTTGACCTGGGACAGCCAGCTCTTCGCGAGCCCGTCCGCAGGAGCATCGGCGAGTGCCTTCTCCAGGGCCCGGGCGGCCGCGTCCAGGTCCCCGGTCTCCATCGCGTCCCGGGCCGCGGACAGCGCCGGGGGCAGGTCGTCGAAAGCGTCGCCGCTCTCTGCGCCCTCAGGCCCGCCGTCCGGGGCGCCAGCGGGGCGGATACCGAGCTGATCGGCTACCCCCAGAACCTGGCTGAGCCACTGCTTGACCTGGGCCTCGGGCATGGCGCCGAGGAACGCGTCCACCATCTGGCCGCCGATGACCGCGACGACCATGGGGATGGACTGGGCCTGGAACGCCTGCGCGAGGCGCGGGTTGGCGTCCACGTCGACCTTGGCCAGCACCCACGCGCCCGCCGCCTCGCCCGCCAGCTTCTCCAGCACCGGGCTGAGTTGCTTGCAGGGGCCGCACCACTCCGCCCACAGGTCCACGATGACCGGCGTGGTCTTGGAGCGCAGGGCGACGTCGTCGTTAAAGGTCTCTTCGGTTACGTCGAACACGAAGGCCGAGGCCGGCCCGCTGGCCGGCCCGCCGTCCCCAGCGTCGGCGGGCGCGGCGGCCCGGGCCGCCTGCTGCTGCCTGCGCTGCGCGGCGGCCTGTCGCGCGCCAAGGTCGGCTGCACCGTACATAGAGAAGTCCCGCGGCGATTGCATATCTCTATCCTGCACCAATTCTTGGCGTGATCGTGACCGATGCCGGCCTCTCGCGGGTAACGCGGCACCAGAAAACTGCCTACTTGTAGCATCTCAGGTGCTACGGTCACCGCATGGCACAGAAGGGAGACCGGCGACGCGGCAAGCCGCTGAACCCGGACCTCGGCTATGCGGGTGATCCCGTGCACCACGCGACGTCTAACCTGCCGCCCCAGCGGATCGGCATCCGCGAGCTCAGGCAGCACGCGAGCGTCTACGTCGACCTGGTCGAACGCGGCTACACGGTCGACATCACCAACCGCGGCCGCCTGGTGGCGCAGATGATCCCGGTACGCGACCCGGAGAGCCCGCTCGAGCGCTGGATCGCCAAGGGTGTTATCGAGCGCGCCGAGGACGACGGCAGCGTGCTGGAGATCGACCCCTATACCGGCCCGGCCGGCCAGCAGGCCGCGGGGGAAGCGCTGGCCCGGCTGCGGGCGGCTCAGGAGGCGGGGCCGGCATGATTTACCTGGACTCTTCAGCGGTGGTGAAACTCGCGCTGACCGAACCCGAATCCGCCGCCCTCGGCCGCTACCTGGCGCAGCGGGCGGACCAGGCGCTCGTGTCGAGTCCCCTGCACCGGGCCGAGGTGCTGCGCGCGATCTGGCGGGCCGAGCCGGGGGCACTCCCCCGCGCCCAGCGGATCATCCGCCGGATCTCGGTCGTCACCCTCACCCACGACCTGCTTGACAACGCGGCGACCGTCCCCCCGGGCGACCTGCCCACGGCGGCGGCGATCCACCTCGCCTCGGCGCTCACCCTGAAGCGCGACCTCACCGCCTTCGTCTGCTACGACCCGGGGCTCAGCGCCGCGGCCGAGGCGGCCGGCCTGTCGGTGGCCGCCCCCGCGTAGCGGGGGCACCGGCACCAGCGCACCAGCGTCGACACGGACACCGGCACCGGCACCGGCACTAAGTTCGCCGCAACCGGAACGGGAGGTGCGGCGTCTACAGGTACGGTCCGGACGAAACGGGCCGCCGGTCGCCTACGGATGAGTGTGCAGCATTGACGTACCCCACAAATACCTTCAGCCCGCCGCTGTTTGGTGACATCATGGGCTTCAGCGGCGCCGCCCCCGTGCAGAGCCAGGCGGGGCGTCAAGGAGGAGATCCGGTGGGCACGGACGCGGGCGCGGAAACCGGGCCCTACTCCATCGTCACCGAGACCTCGGGCACCCGCCACGCGGCGGCCGAGCAGCTGTTCGCGGCGCACTACCCGAAGCTGGCGGGCTGGGTGCGGCGGCTGGTGGACGACGATGAAAC
>DASWUW010000007.1:0-2033 GCA_036406335.1 Trebonia sp. | reverse complement strand
TGCGCAGCGGGCGGGAGCTCATCGGCAACTTCATGTATCCCCTGGACGCGCCGCACCGCCTCCTTCGACTCGTCGAGGCCGGCCTGCTCGACCTCAGCCTGATCCCCCGCCGGTCGTTCCCGCTGCCGGAATTGCCCGCGGCGATGGACGCGGCCGAGCAGTCCGGCGCTCCACTGGTCGTGATGACCGCCTGATGGTCACCAGAAGCGCGGCTGGCCCGGGATCGTCTCCAGGTCCGCGAGCAGCAGGGCTGGCTGGTCTTCGGACATCCTGACCCGGAATCCCTTCCGCGAGCAGGCGGTCGATCCGGCGCCGGGCGCCGCTCAGCCGGGTGAGCCGGGCGTCGAGGGGCCGCCGGCCGCCGGATATACCACTCGGTGAACTCCCGGCACCGGCCGGCGGAGTCGAACCGCATGACGAAGCAGTTGTCGAAGACCTCGTTCAGCGCGCCGCCCGGCTTGGTCCAGTAGGTGCTGCTCCCCGTGGCCACCGCGACGTCCCCGTCGACCGCGACCGTCCGGTAGGCGGCGTCGAAGGTACCCGGCTCGTCCGGGGCGGGCGCACCGGGGTGCTCTTCCTCGCCGAGCCAGGTCCGGACCAGCGCCGCCCGGCCCCGTACCGGCTCGTCGTAGGGATGGAAGCGGTACTCGACGTCCTCGGCGAACAACTCGCCGATCCGGTCCCGGTCGCAGCTCTTCCACGCCCCGACGTACTCGCGCAGCCAGCGGTCGACTTCTGCCTGGTCCATGGCGCCCCTTTCCCGTCCCGTCGGATTACGGCCGGAGCAGCGGCCGCAGGTCGTCCAGGCGGTCGAACAGGTGCCAGACGTAGGCTGAGGAGCCGTTTTCCCGGTGCGGGTGCAGGTCGGCCAGCGCGGGATCCTCGCGGTAGCTGTCGAAGGCCGCCTTCGAGTCCCACTCGACCAGGATAAGGACCTGCCGGGGGGCGATGTCGCCGGTTACGCTCTCCCGGAACCGGCCCAGGGCCACCACCCGGCCGCCGTGCCGGGTCACCTCGCGGGCCGAGCGGCGCGAGTAGGCGAGGTACTCCTCGCGGTCGGCGACGTCGAACAGGTTCAGCGCGTAGACCTTGGTGTCGTCGTTGCTCACGCCTGAACTGTAGGCGCGGGCGCCCGGCCGGCCGAAGTGTCCTCGCCGGCCGGTGATCTAGCTGCCCGTCGGCGTGCGCCGGGCGGTGAGGAACAGCTCGGCCAGCTCACGGGTGGTGGTGGCGTCTCGCGGGCCCTTGTCGTCGCGCCAGCGGCCGGTGAACCGGGGGAAGCGCATGGCCAGCCCGGCGTCGCCCTCGATCTGGCCCCAGGCGGCGGTGTAGTTCGGGGACAGGGTCAGCTCGGCGCTGAGGATCTCCAGGACCAGGCCCGGTTCGAACCAGACGTCCGGTGACTGGGGCGCGTCGACCCGGGCGGGCTTGTCCGGGCTGAGCAGCGGGGCCAGCCGGGCGGGCAGCGCGGCCAGGTCGGCGTCGGAGAATCCGGCTCCGCACTTGGTCACCGCGCGGAACGTGTCGGTGCCGGCGTCGTAGGCGGCCAGCAGGACCGCGCCGTAGACGCCGGTGCGCCGGCCGCGGCCGGCGAACGCGCCGATGACGACCAGGTCGGCGGTGTCGGACAGCTCGGTCCGGTAGTCCCGCTTGAGCTTGATCCACTGCCAGCCGCGCGCGCCGGCCTGGTAGCCGGAGTCGGGTCCGGTCGACTTGCAGACCAGGCCCTCGCACCCGTCGGTGACCGCCTGGGCGAACAGCGTGTCCAGCGCGGCGGGGTCGGTGACCTCGGCGGCGGTGGTCAGCCGGAGCCGGGGCGAGACGGTGACGGCCGCCTCCAGCGCGGCCCGCCGCTGCGGGTAGGGCAGCGTGGTCAGGTCCTGGCCGCCGGCGTACAGCAGCTCGAAGCAGAACAGGCCCACCGGCACGTCCCGGACGGCCTGGTCGATGCCGTGCTTACGGCGCCGGAGCATGACCTCGCCGAACGGCCGCAGCTCGCCCGCGGCCGCGTCGTAGGCGACGATCTCCCCCTC
>DASWUW010000006.1:0-14528 GCA_036406335.1 Trebonia sp. | reverse complement strand
CGAGATCGCGCTGTACCGCCAGTGGTGGGCCCAGCGCCAGGTGGACGGCGTCTTCCTGGTCGATCTCGAGCGCGGCGACGGGCGTATCCCGGTGATCGAGGAGCTGCGTATGCCCGCCGTGGTGATCGGCGCGCCGGGCGGGGCGGGCGGGCTGCCCGCGGTCGGGCCGGACGACCGCGCCGCGGTGGAAGTCGTGGTCGGCTACCTCGCGGCCCAGGGGCACCGGCGGATCGCGCGGGTGGGCGGCAGCGCCCGCTACCGGGACTCGCTGCGCCGCCGCGACGCGCTCGCGGCCGCGGCGGCCGCGGCCGGACTGGCGGCGTACTCAGTGGAGGCGGACGGCACCGGGCCGCAGGGCGCGCAGGCGACGGTGGGGCTGCTCGGCGCGGCCGAGCCGCCGACCGCGATCCTCTACGACACCGACGTGCTGGCGGCCACCGGACTCGGTGTCGCCCAGCGGGCGGGCGTGAGCGTCCCCGGTGCGGTGTCGATGATCTCCTGGAACGACTCCGCGCTCTGCGAGCTCCTCTATCCCGCGCTTACCGCACTGCGCCAGGACGTCGCGGGCACCGGCGCGACCGCCGCGCGGCTGCTGCGCGAGCTGGCGGCCGGCGGCCGCCCGGAAAGCGTCACCGAGGACACCCCGGTCCTGGAAATCCGGATGAGCTCCGGCCCGCGGCGGTCCGCCGAGACCGCGGTGCCCGCCCGCTCCCGGCTGACCGCCTGAAGCGCCAACCACCGGTAGTGCCAACCGCCGGAAGCCAAAAACCCTGTCTCCGCCGGGAGACAGGGTTTTCGCATACTGACTGCTGGGGTACCAGGACTCGAACCTAGACTAGCAGAATCAGAATCTGCCGGGCTGCCAATTACCCCATACCCCAATGGCAACACGGAACGGCTTTCCCGTGGTTAACGGGCGTTCCGTACCGTGCCGAAGTAGTCTATCGAATCCGCGCCCCTAGAGCGAACGGGAACGGCCGATCCGCCGGCGCACGAGGTCTCAGGAGGCGGGCGTGCTCATCCAGGCTGCTCTTAACGGCGGGACTACCCGGGCGCAGCACCCGGCGGTGCCGCTCAGCCCGGCCGAACTGGCCGCCGACGCCCGGGCCGCGCAACTGGCCGGGGCGGGCGCATTCCACCTGCACCCGCGTGATCCCGCCGGCGAGCAGACACTCGAGCCCGGTCACGTCCTTAGTGCGGTGGCCGCGGTGCGCGCGGCGACCGGCCTGCCGGTGGGGGTGACCACCGGGATCTGGACCGTGCAAGGGGATGTCCGGCGGCGGCTGGACCTGGTCGCCGGCTGGACCGGGCCGCACCGTCCCGACTACGCCTCGGTCAACCTGAACGAGCCCGGCACCGGCGAACTGGCCGCCCTGCTCACCAGCCTGGGTATCGCGATCGAGGCCGGCGTCTGGACGGCGGCAGACGCCCGGCGCCTCGGCGCGAGCGGCTTCCAGGACCGGATCCGCTGGGTACTGATGGAGCCGGAAGACCGCGTCCCGGCCGCCGCGGTCGCCACCGCCGCCGAAACCGCGGCCGAGCTGGCCCGGCTCGGCATTACCGCCCGCCAGGTCCGTCACGGCTACGACCTCGCCACCTGGGACGTGCTGGGCGCCGCCCTGGAGGACGGCCAGGACCTCCGGGTCGGCCTGGAAGACACCGCCGTGCTGCCCGGCGGCTCGCCCGCCGCCGGCAACGCCGATCTGGTCGCCGCCGCCGCCCGGCTCACCCGTCAGCCCTGATCATTCCGGGCCGCTGCCAGCGACGATAGCTCGTGTTGGTACCACTCACCAAGAGACGGTATGGTTTACCACGCCGGGGTGCGCTAAGCCCCGGCGGCATTTCGGCCCCGTCGTCTAGAGGCCTAGGACGTCGCCCTCTCAAGGCGGTAACGCCGGTTCGAATCCGGTCGGGGCTACTTATGAGCGGCTAGCGGGAGGTGTTCGCACCTCCCGCTTTCTCGTTCCCGGCCGCTTTCTCGTTCCCGGGCGGCGGGTCAGTGCGCTCCGGGCAGCACCAGGCCCAGCGACCCCAGCCCGTCCAGGAAAAGCTGCACCCCGACCGCTGCCAGCAGCACCCCGAGCAGCCGCGACAGTACCTCTAGAACGCTCTCGTGAGCCCGCCGGAGCAACGGCGCGAACACGATCGCGCAGGCCGCGTCGAGCAGGGCGACCAGTGCGAACGCGCCCGCCACGATCCACCGGCCGCTCCAGTCGCCGGCCGACAGCGAGTCCTGCAGCGCCGCGGCGACCGCCAGCGGGCTGACCACGAACGGCAGCAGCATGGTGCGGAAGCCGCTGCGCAGCGGGTGCCGCGGGTCGGGAATGTCGTCGTCCGCGTCGTCTCCCCCGGAACCGGAACCGGGGGCGGGGGCGTGCACCTGCTCGGCCGGGTCGAAATGCAGGCCGAGCACCAGCCCGATGGCGTAGACGAAGAAGACCACGCTGGCCGCCAGCGCCACGGCGGGCGCGCTGATGTGGAAGAACGTAGCCAGCCAGGGAGCGGTGAGCGCGCAGACCGCGCCGACGCAGGCGGCGGCCACGGCCGTGTCCGCCGCGACCAGCCGCAGCGACCGGGTGTCGGTGCTCCGGGCGACCCGGGCGAAGGACAGCAGCACCTTCTGCGGTCCGAGCAGGGCGAGAAACGTCACGACCAGGTCGGCGAGGTTGAGGCGGTCCATGCGACGATCATGGCACCGGTACTTGTGCGTGCTCACGCGACTCGGCATGTATGATCGGCTGCGTGTCGCGGTCATATTGGCGCTTTACGACGGCTCCGGGTCGAGCCGTGCGTAGTCCTGCGCGCTGATAGTCACCCGGAGCCAGCCACGGGCGGGGCGCGGAAGCCTCGCCTGAAGTCAAGAGGGCGTAGCTGGCTCGCGGAAGGCCCCGGGCCCAGCGCGCCCCGTGAGGAGAAAAACCCCGATGTCGCGCGTCAGTGATACCAGGATTGTCGGCTACGAGCCGCTGCTGTCCCCGGCTGCCCTCCTAGACGAGCTTCCCCTCGGCGAGCTGCGGCAGGAGACCGTCGCGCATACCCGGGCCGAGGTCCGCGCGCTGCTGGCCGGCGCCGACGACCGCCTGCTGGTGGTCACCGGCCCCTGCTCCGTGCACGACCCGAAGGCGGCCCTCGAGTACGGTGCCCGCCTCGGGGAGCTGCGGGAACGGTTTGCCGACGAGCTGCTGATCGTCATGCGGGTGTATTTCGAGAAGCCGCGCACCGTGACGGGCTGGAAGGGACTGATCAACGACCCGGGTATGGACGAGTCGTTTGACGTGCACCGCGGCCTGCGCACCGCCCGCCGCCTGCTGCTCGACATCGTGGGCACCGGCATGCCGGTGGGCTGCGAGTGGCTCGACCCGATCACCCCGCAGTACATCGCCGACACCGTGACCTGGGGCGCGATCGGCGCCCGGACCACCGAGAGCCAGGTGCACCGCCAGCTCGCCTCGGGCCTGTCGATGCCGATCGGGTTCAAGAACGGTACCGACGGCGACGTCCAGGTCGCGGTGGACGCGCTCCGCGCCTCGGCCGCCAGCCACACGTTCTTCGGGGTGACCGCGGCGGGCGCGGCCGCGGTGGTGACCACGGCGGGCAACCCGGACACGCACGTAATCCTGCGCGGCGGGCGCAGCGGCCCCAATTACTCGTCCTCGCACGTGTCCAAGGCGCTTGACCTGATCACCGCGGCCCGCCTGCCGCGCCGCATCATGGTCGACGCCAGCCACGGCAACAGCGGCAAGGACCACACCCGCCAGGTCGCCGTGGCCGAGTCCCTGGCCGAGCAGCTTACCGCCGGCGAGCACGGCATCTCCGGCGTGATGCTGGAGTCGTTTCTGGTGGCGGGTCGCCAGAACCCGGGTAACCCGGCGACGCTGACCTACGGCCAGTCCGTCACCGACGCCTGCATGGACATCGAGATGACGGCGTCCTCCCTGCAGACACTGGCCACGGCCGTCCGGGCCCGCCGCTCCTCGGCCAGGTAATCCCGAACGGAACCGGCTGACTCTTCCGGCGAGCGCTGAACTGTCCGGGGGTTCGGGCCCGTCCGGGGGCGCCGGGGGCGCGGGGATCATCCCCGCGCCCCCGCCCGCCTGGCCTTAGCTGGCCGGAGTTTCCCCGGTGGGCTGCTGGTGATGGACGCCGAGGAAGCCCTCGAGCGCGTTCCCGGCCTGCTCGACCTGCCCGCTGAATTTACCGCCGAGCTTGCCGTCGGCCAGTTCCTCGATCTTCTCGACACCCTGGTGAAGCTGATCCGGGTGCTGCTCCGCCAGCTCCTTGGCCTTCTCGAAGAGTTCTCCGAATTCCGGCATTTGCCCCCCTTGTCGCCCGGCATTTAACCCCAGGCTAAACGCGGTCCGCACCGGCCGCAACCCGGTCCCGGAGGCTCAGGACCGCCGCGCCTTGGCTGACTGCAGCAGGTAGCGCCCGGCGGTCTCGTAGTGCTCCTCGGACAGCGCCAGGTGCTGCCGGGCGGCCAGCACGTTGCGCAGGTGCCGCTGCATCGGGTTGGCCAGGGCGAGCACCCGCCCGCCGCCGTAGCGGAACAGGTCGGTGACCACGTCCGCGCAGGTCTCTACGGCGTAGACGGAGGCCGTGGTGACGGCCAGCTGGATGTCCTCGCCGGGCACGGCCCCGGCCCCGGCGTTGTCCCAGGCCAGGCCCATCGCCTCCCGGTGCACCGCCCGCGCCGCCCGGATCCTGGTCTCCGCCCGGCCGAGTTCCTTGTGGAAGACGGCCCGCTCGCTGACGGTAGGACCGCCCGGGAAGCGGGCGGTGTGCGAGGCCAGCTCGGTCATGTCGTCCAGGGCCCGGCGGGCCAGGCCGATAGCCAGCGGCGGGACCTCGTTGGAGACGAAGGCGGGCATGCCCAGCCGGAACAGGTCGCCGCCGCGCACGGCGGGCGCGCCCAGCTCGTAGGTGAGTTCCGCCGGGACGAACACGCCGTCGAGGGAGTAGTCGAGGCTGCCGGTCCCCTGCAGCCCGGCGACGTGCCAGTTGTCGATGACCTCGGCCTGGTCCTTGGGCACCAGGAAGACGATCATCGGGCCGAAGCCGGTGTCGCCGGGGGCCTCGCCCGGGCCGTCGGAGGCGGCCGTGGCGGTCTCGCCGCCGGCCTTGAACGCGCCGATCACCCAGTCGGCGTGCACGATGCCGCTGGAGAAGCCCCACCGCCCGCTGACCAGGTAGCCGCCCCGGACCGGGTGGCCGGTGCCGCGGGGGACGAGCTGCCCGGCGACCACGGTGCGGGTGGCGTTGGCCCCGGCCCCGAAGACCTGCCGGGCCCCTTCCTCGGGCAGCCACCCGCCCGCCAGCCCGTTGCAGCCGGCGCCGATCATGGCCGCCCAGGCGGTCGAGGTGTCCAGGTAGGACAGCTCCTCGATCACGTCGCTGAAGTCAGCCGGCGGCAGCGGCGTGCCGCCGAGCTCGGCCGGCGTCTTGAGCCAGAAGATGCCCAGCGACCGCAGGATCGCCACCGAGTCGTGCGGCAGGGTGCGCAGCTCCTCGGCGCGCTCCCCGGCCGACTCGATCTTGTCCCGGCTGGCCCGGATCCCGGCCAGCAGCTCGTTGCGCTGACCGCTCACCGGCCGGCTTCCCGGATGTCGGGCACGGTGGTCTTGGTCCCTAGCGGGCGGAGCACGGGCATCACCTCGGTAGCGAACAACTCGGCACTGCGCATCACCTGCTGGTGCGTGGACGGGCCGATCGCGAACAGTCCGATGATCTGCCCGAATCCCCCGAGCTCGTCGTAGAGCTCGCCGAGCCGCTCGGTCACGGACGCCGCCGACCCGACGACCGCCTGGCCCGCCGCGAGCAGGTCCTCGTAGGAGGAGCCGCCGAGTGACCGCATCCCCGAGGAGAGCACGCCCCGCAGCGAACCGGGAGACATGTACCCGGGCGGGCTCACCATCTCCGCGGTCTGCTTCAGCCCCTTGTGGTAGAGCCACTCGACCACCGGGCGGGCCTCCGCGTGCGCCTGCTCGTCGGTGTCGGCGACGTAGACCGGCACCGAGAACGCGATCTTGTCCAGGTCGGCCTCGTGGCCGAGGTCGGCCGCGGCCTGGCGGTACCCGTCGAACCAGCGCCGCACGATGCTGGTCGGCGCGTAGACCGACATGTAGGTGTGCCCGTGCTCGGCGACGAACTGCATCGTCTCGGTCGAGCCGGCCCCGGGGATGTAGACCGGCGGGTGCGGCTGCTGAATGGGCCGGGGCCACAGGTTCACGTAGCGGTACTCGTAGTTCTCCCCGTACCAGGAGAACATCTCCGGTGACGTCCACGCCTTGATGATCAGGTCGTGGGCCTCGTTGAAGCGCGACCGCGATTTGGTCGGGTTGACCGAGTGCCCGAAGTACTCCCAGCCGATCCCGCGGACGAACCCGGAGTCCACCCGGCCGTCGGACAGCAGGTCGAGCATCGCGATCTCCTCGGCCACCCGCAGCGGGTTGCCGCGGATGCCGATGGCATTGCCGAGCACCATGATCCGGGCCCGGGTGGTGCGCCGGGCGAGAGCGGCGGCCATCAGGTTGGGTGACGGCATGATCCCGTAGGCGGTCTGGTGGTGCTCGTTGACCGCGATCCCGTCAAACCCCAGCTGGTCGGCGTACTCGAGCTCGTCCAGGTAGCGCGCGTACAGCGACGCCCCGAGCTCGGGCGAGAAGTTCGCGTTGGGGTAGGTCAGCGCGGAGGTGTCGTAGGCGGTGTCGAAGTCGTCCGGCAGGTAGGGGTAGGGCATCAGGTGGAAGAAGCTGAATTTCACCGGCTGGCTCCGCTCTGTTCCGCGGTGAGTGGATAGGAGTTCAGGAAGGCGGCGACGCGTCCGCTGAATTCCTCGGGCTGCTCGAAGTACATCGCGTGCCCGCATTCGGGCACCTCGCTGTAGACGGCGTTCGGTATCAGCTCGGCGTACCGCCGCGCGTGCTCGACCGGGATCACCCGGTCGTCGGACGGCGCGACGACCAGGGCCGGCGCGGTGATCCGGTGCAGCCGCCGTTCCAGCTTGGGGTCGGCCATGAAGGGCACCCAGGCGAACCGGG
This sequence comes from Trebonia sp., assembly GCA_036406335.1. Lineage (GTDB taxonomy): Bacteria > Actinomycetota > Actinomycetes > Streptosporangiales > Streptosporangiaceae > Trebonia. The sequence goes on along the minus strand of DASWUW010000006.1, from coordinate 7,491 downwards.
CCAGCGCGGTCGCCTCCCGGTAGGCGGCGATGATCGCGTCCAGGTCCGGCGGGGTGCCGGGGGGCGGCAGCGGCGCGGGCGGCGGCGGCTGGTGGAACAGCGTCTCCGGCAGCCGGGCGGGCGGCACGAGGAACAGGTCGGTCACCGGGTACTGCGGCAGCCGCAGGCCGGCCGCGGACAGCAGCGTCAGCGACCCGGTCCGGTGCGGCGCGTACACCGCCAGCTCGGCCGCGATCCACCCGCCGAACGACCCGCCGACTACGTGCGGCCGGTCCAGCCCGAGCGCGTCGAGCACGTCCAGGTAATGGAAGACGAGGTCGTCGATGGCCTCCACCTGAGGGAACTCGTCGGACTTGCCGAACCCGGGATGGTCGGTCGCGATCACCTCGAATCCGCGGCCGGCCAGCAGCTGGTGAAAGGGCAGCCAGGTTCCGGCCCCGCCCGCCGCGTGCAGGAACAGCACCGGTTCGCCGGTCCCGCCGCGCAGCAGGTGTACCCTCCCCCCGGGGAGCTCGAGGAATTCCTCGGCTGGGATCACGTCTGCCACCGCGTTGCCTCCTGCACTGGCCGGCCCGCTGCCTGCCCGCGTGAAGCCAGAATCCGTGCCCGGGACGGTCCGCGTCAAGGCGTCCGGCCCGGCGCTGTGGGCGGCAACGATCATGCGGCCTCCGCTTTGGTCTCCGTCACTCTCCGGGGGTCTGGTCCGCGACCCAGCGGGCGATGGCGGTGTGGTCGGCGTCCGGGGGCAGGTCGGCGAGGGCGGCCGCCCAGGTGGCGACGACGGCTTCGGAGGCCGCGGCCGGCACTCCGGCGGCGCGGGTGAGGCTGAGGGCGAGCCGGATGTCCTTGACCATGAGCCGGGCGGCAAAGCCGGCGTCGTACTGCTCGGTCAGGATGTAACGGGGCCACTTGGTTTCGGTAGCGGCCGACCGGCCGCTGGAGCCGTTGATGATCTCCAGCATGACCGCCGGGTCGAGCCCGAAGCGGCGGCCCGCGGTCAGGGCCTCGGCGGAAATCAGCAGGGTGGCCGCGGACATCAGGTTGTTCAGCGCCTTTACCGCGTGGCCGGCCCCGGTGTCGCCCGCGTGCACCACCCGCGACCCGACGGCGGCGAGCAGCGGCCGGAACCGGGCGAAGGCCGGAGCCGGGCCGCCGACCATGACGGTCAGCGTTCCCGCGCGCGCCCCGGCGGTCCCGCCGGACACCGGTGCGTCGATCAGCGTCACCCCCGACCCCGCCAGCAGCTCCGCGAGCACCCGGGTCCGGGCCGGGTCGGAGGAGGACATGTCGATGACCGTGCTGCCCGCCGGCAAGCTGGCCAGCAGCCCGGCCCCCGTCCCGCTGGCGGCCGCACTGGCCGGCTCGCTGGCCGGCGCCGGCTCGCTGGCCAGGCGGCCCAGCAGCACGCGCTCGACGACGTCTGAGTCGGGCAGCATCAAGATGACCGCGTCGGCCCCGGTGCCGACCGCGTCCAGGTGCTCGACCGCCGTCGCCTGACCCGGTCCCTCCGCCGCGGCGAAGTTCCGCCTGGCCGCGGCCGACGTGTCGAATCCGAGCACCTGGTGTCCCGCCCCGACCAGCCGCCGGGTCATCGGGAGGCCCATGTGCCCGAGCCCGATAAAGCCGATGGTCACCGCGGCGCCGGCCCCGTCGGGCGCCGTCCCGTCCGCAGCGGCCCCGTCCGGTTCCGCCGTCATCGCGCATCCCCTCCGTAGAGCCGGACTCCGCCGGCCAGGTCGCCGATCGCGTCGACGACCCGGCTGCTGACCAGCTCCCCGTAGCCCAGGCTGGCCGCCGTTCCGAAGGTGGCCAGCGGCCCGGACGCGTTCAGGCTGGGCACGCCGAGTTCCCGCACGTGGTCGACGTAGGCGACCACGTGCTTCAGCACCGCGTCCAGGTCGAGCCCGGCCTTGCGCGCCGCCACCATCACCTCGGCCGTCGCGGACAGCGTGACGGCGTTGAGGAAGTTGTTCAGCAGCTTGGTGGAGTGCCCGGCGCCGCTGGCTCCCATCAGCACCACCTTGGCCGCGATCGGCGCGAAGACCCAGCGCACCGAGTCGAGCACCGCCGCCGGGCCGCCGGCCATGATCGTCGGCGTGCCCCGCTCCGCCGCCGCGGCGCCGCCGGAGATCCCCGCGTCCAGGTAGTGGACGCCGTACTCGGCCAGCACGGCGCTGATCCGCTGGGTGGAGGACGGCGCCGACGTCGACAGGTCGATGATCACCTGCCCGGGCCGGGCGAACGCCAGCAGCCCGCCCATGTTGCCCAGCCCGACGAACCCGACGGCCCGCCCGGCGGCGCCTTCACTCATCCCTGCTCCTCATCCCGGAAACCGCTGCCGCCCCCGCCCCCTGGTCCTGACCCGGATCGTCCCGCGCGGCCCCGCGCGTGTCCATAGGGCGCGGCCACAGTCCGCCTGGCCGCCCGCTCCAGCCGGCCCGTGCCGATCGGCCCGGTTACGTTCGCCCGACGGCCTGCGGGCGGCTAAGGTCTAGGCATCCAGGCAGCCCGAAAGACGGAGATGTGATGGAGGACGGCGCCGCAGACGGCGAGCACGGCCCGCCGGCCGGTCCCGGCATCGACCGGGTGGACGCCACCGTTTTCCGGGACACGCTCGCCCGGGTGCCGACCCCGGTGACCGTGGTGACCTCGCACATCGACCGCCGTCCGCACGGGACGACGGTGAGCGCGTTCTCCTCGCTGTCCCTCGAACCGCCGATGATCCTGGTCTCGCTCGACCAGAGTTCCGACCTGCTCAAGATCATCGAGGAGTCCAGCCGGTTCGGCGTGAACGTGCTGGCGTCCGGCCAGCAGGCGCTGGCGACGACCTTCGCCCGGAAGGGCACCGACAAGTTCGCCGACGTCGCCTGGTACATGGACCACGACGCGCCCCGGCTGGCGGGCCAGGGCCAGTGGCTGGTCTGCCGCACCGACCAGCTGATCACCGCGGGGGACCACGTGATCATCATCGGCCTGGTGGTCCACGCCGACACGCACTCGTTCGAGCCGCTCCTCTACCGTCAGCGTGCCTTCGGCACCGTTACCCACCTGCGCGGCTGATCGCCCGCTATGCCTCCTTCCCGGATAACCCGCAGGACGCCGTTCCTCGCCCTGCTCACGCTAGCGGGCCTCGTGCTGCTCACCGCCGCCTGCGGCGGCAGCAGCAACGGCAGCAGCCCCAGCCCGGCGGCCGGCGGCTCCGGCGGCCTGAGCACCTTCACCGGCGCGTCGTCCCCTTACGGCCCGGGCCTGGGCCTCTACGACGGGAAGTTCCGCTCGGCCGGCATCGAGACCGCCGCCAGCTGGCTCGGTTCGTCCAGCTCGATCAAGTACGCCGAAGACTTCATCGACGCCACCGACTGGTTCCATATCAGCACCCCGTGGCAGCTCGGGAACTGGAAGGGCACCCCGTACTCGATGATCTGGGGCGTCCCCATGCTGCCCTGCGCGGGACCGTCGACGCAGTGCGCCACCAACGTGGCGGACTACAACCAGGTCGCGAACGGCGGCGCTGACGGCTACTACAAGACCCTGGCCAAGAACCTGGTGTCCGCGGGCTTCGGCGAGTCCTACATCCGGATCGGCTGGGAATTCAACGCCAGCTGGATGGGCTGGAGCATCTGCAACCAGTCAGGAACGGGACCGACGAGCTGGCTGAGCAATTTCGTTCCCGCCTTCCGGAACATGGTGAACAGCATGCGCAGCGTCAGCGGCGCGGACTTCAAGTTCATCTGGAACCCGCTCGACAGCAGCAATTCCAGCTGCCCCGGCGTCAACCTGACCAGCCTCTACCCGGGCGACAGTTACGTCGACGTGGTGGCGCTCGACGTGTACGACGGGATCGGCCAGGCCACCAGGAACGACGCCGTCCGCTGGTCCGACCTGCTGAACGGGGTCAACGCGGGGGGCTGGACCGCGGTGACCCCGACCGCCGTCGACGGGCAGAAGTTCAAGGGCTACGGGCTGAAATGGATCGCCGCGTTCGGTCAGCAGCACGGCAAGCAGGTCGGCATCCCCGAATGGGGACTCGAGACCGCCGGCGACGAAGCCGGGGGCGGCGACGACGCCTACTTCGTCACCCAGATGGCCAGCTGGATCAAAGCCGAGGCCACCGGCCCGGCCATCTTCTGGAACTACGGCGGCGGGACCCTGCCCCTCGACATCCCGAAGTACACGACCGCGAACACCCCGGCCGCCACCGCCGCCTTCAAGGCCGCCTTCAGTACCGGCAGCTAAGGCCGCCGGTCAGTCGTCCGCGGCTTGCTTAGGTCAGTCTTCGGCCTTGAACAGATGCTGGCCGGCTGCTCCGGGGATCCACTCCAGGGTCTTTTCGAAGTGGAGGGTCGTCCCCCGGCGCTGGTCACCGGTCAGCTGCAGGTTGTCGGTCACCGCATCGATGATCTTCAGGCCCCGGCCGTGCTCGGCCATGGCGGACACCGGGTCGGCGTCGAGGGCAAACCCGTCGAACTGGTACCCGTCCGGTCCGTGGCCGTCTTGCGGGCTGGCGGCGGCGCTGCCGGTATTGACCACCTCGATGGCACACCGGCGGTTCTTGGCGCTTACCTGTACCTCGTACTCCTCGCCCGGCCCGGCGTGCAGGATGACGTTGGCGCAGGCCTCGCTGAGGGCAAGGGCGATGTCGGCCCGCGTGTCCGCGGTGACCCCGAGAGTTTCCAGGCAACTGTCCAGTACCTGGCGGCTGATCGACACGCTGACCGCATCACGGGGCAGGTGAAGCACCATCGCGATCTCCATGCGCACCTCTCCACTTGTCAGCCGCAGCAACAGAAAGCACAGCTGCTATGGCTTCTGCCTCGATTGCGCCGCCCCAAACGTAAGATTGACGTGTCAATTACTTTACCGGGCCCGCCGCCCGGTGCCAGGAGGCCCGGTGGACCCGGACTGACTCGCGTCCTTCGCCTTGACCGGGAACGGGCCGGGAATACCCGCGTCGCGGCTGTGTTAGAGATACATGCAAACGCATATAACGGAGTGACGCTAACACCGCCGCCGGGTGCCAGGGAGGCATTGACATGCAGTTCGAGATCTTCTCGGTCAGCGATATAACCCGCGACCCCACGACTGACTACACGCCGAGCGAGGCGGAGCGTATCGAAGCCACCGTCAAGATCGCGCAGAAGACCGAGGAGGTCGGGCTGGACGTGTTCGCGATCGGCGAGCACCACAACCCGCCGTTCTTCTCCTCGTCCCCCGCGACCCTGCTGGCCTACATCGCGGCGACCACCAAGCGGCTGGTCGTCACCACCTCCACCACGCTGATCACGACCAACGACCCGGTGCGGATCGCCGAGGACTACGCGCTGCTCCAGCACCTGTCCAAGGGCCGGATGGACCTGATGCTGGGCCGGGGCAACACCGCCCCCGTCTACCCGTGGTTCGGCCAGGACATCCGGCAGAGCCTGCCGCTGGCCCTGGAAAACTACAACCTGCTGCACAAGCTGTGGCGGGACGACGTGGTCGACTGGAAGGGCAAGTTCCGCGGCCCGCTGCAGGGGTTCACCTCGGTGCCGCGCCCGCTCGACGACGTGCCCCCGTTCGTCTGGCACGGCTCGATCCGTACCCCGGAGATCGCCGAGCAGGCGGCCTACTACGGTGACGGCTTCTTCGCCAACAACATCTTCTGGCCCAAGGAGCACTACATCCGGCTGATCCGGTTCTACCGGCAGCGGTTCGCCCACTACGGCCACGGCACCGAGCAGCAGGCGATCGTCGGCCTCGGCGGCCAGGCCTATATCGCGAAGAACTCCCAGGACGCCAAGAGTGAGTTCCGGCCCTACTTCAACGCGGCGCCGGTCTACGGCAACGGCCCCTCGATGGAGGACTTCGCCGAGCTGACCCCGCTCAGCGTCGGCTCGCCCCAGGAGGTCATCGACAAGACGCTGACCTTCCGGGAGAGCTTCGGCGACTACCAGCGCCAGCTGTTCCTGATGGACCACGCCGGGCTGCCGCTGGGCAAGGTCCTGGACCAGCTCGAGCTGCTCGGCGGCGAGGTCGTCCCGGTGCTGCGCAAGGAGATCGCGGCCCGGCAGGACCCCGCCACCCCCGCCGCCCCGACCCACGAGTCCCTGGTCAAGGCCAAGTACGGCGACCAGCCGGCCCGCCAGCCGCGCCCCAGCGCGAACCGCGGCGACAACGTGACCGGTGACTCGCCGTACCAGGACTCGGCGCCGGACGCCGCGGCCGAGCACCCGTCGATGCACTGAGGGAACCAGAGATGGCCGTGCCCCAGCATCCCGCCAACAGCGCCTGGGAGGCCCTGCTGGCCGCGCACGCAACGCTGATGCGGCAGTTCAGCGCCGAAGACACCTGGGAAAACCTCTCGATGAAGGAGTACGACGTCCTCTACACCCTGTCCAAGTGCCCGGAGCCGATCCGGCTGAGCGAGCTCAACCGGCACGTGCTGCTCAGCCAGCCGGCGCTGTCCCGGATGGTGGACCGGCTGGCCGACCGCGGCCTCATCCGCCGGGCGGCCGACCCGTGCGACGGCCGCGGCGTCAGGCTGTCGCTGACCGAGCCGGGCGCCGTCGTGCAGCGGCGCATCGGCCAGCGGCACGGCCGCTCGGTGGCGGGCGCCATGCTGGCCGGCCTCACCCCGGCCGAGCTCCGCCAGCTGGAAGAAATCTGCGGCAAGCTTGCGGGTACGGCCCCGGCTCGTTCGGAATGATGATCGTGAGTAGTGAGGGAAGGGCAATGAGCGAGACATTTAACCTGGTGGTGGTCAGCGCGGGCACGTCGGACCCGTCTTCGACCCGGCTGCTAGCCGACCGGGCGGCGCAGCGGGTGGCCGCGCTCGCGGGCCAGCGCGGTAACCGGGTGCGCACCCGGGTGGTCGACCTGCGCGAGCTCGCCACCGACATCACTACCGCGCTGACCAGCCAGCTGGTCACGCCGCGGCTGCAGCAGGCGGTGGACGCGCTCGGCGCGGCCGACGGGGTCATCGCCGCCGCGCCGGTCTACAAGGCGGGCGCGAGCGGGCTGTTCACCTCGTTCTTCCACGTGCTCGACAACGACCTGCTGATCGGCAAGCCGGTGATCCTGGCGGCCACCGCCGGCACCGCCCGGCACGCGCTGGTGGTGGACGACCAGCTGCGCTCGCTGTTCGCCTACCTGCGCACCCTGCCCGTCCCGACCTCGCTGTTCGCCGCGCCGGAAGACTGGCAGGACGACCACCTGGGCCAGCGCGTCGACCGCGCCGCCTTCGAGCTGGTGCTGCTGATGGAGTCCGGCTTCGCCCGCCAGGTGCGGGATGAGTCGTGGCAGAGCTACCAGCACGAGTTCGGCTCGGCCGGCGGTACCGAACTCGGGATCGACACCGGCAGCGACCTGATGCGGCTGGCGACCGGCGGCAGCGCGGCCTGATCCGAACGGTGGTAAAGCCGATGCCCGCTGGAGCCCCGTGAGCGCGCTGCTGGTCGAGATCGCGACCGCCGTGGCCCTCTTCGCCGGGACCAACGCCGATGACCTGGTCGT
>DASWUW010000005.1:0-8139 GCA_036406335.1 Trebonia sp. | reverse complement strand
GCCGTGGACCCGGCCCGCTACGCGGCGCTGACCACGCACACGCCGGGCTTTCCGGCGGTGCCGGCCGGAGCGCTGGCGGCGCCCGGCCCGCCGGGGGCGCCGCAGCCGGTGCTCGCGTCCCCGGCGGCCGCCGTGCTGCTCGGCCCGGGCCCGGCGACGGTCAGCTCGCCGGCCGCGATCCGGCCGGTGACGGTCAAGGTGGCGGGCGTGGTGCCGGCCACGCCGGCCTTCCCCGCGGGCGGGGCGTTCGTGCTGCTGCCGTTCGCGGCGCTGGAGTCAGACGCCGTGCCGCCCGCGCCGGCCCCGGTGACCGCGCTGCAGCTGACCGGGACCGGCATCGACCGGGCCCGGCTGGCCGCGGTGATCCGGCACGACCTGCCGGCCGGCGGTACCGTGCGGTACCGCGCCGACGTGCTCGCCGGGATCAAGAACCAGCCGCTCCAGCGCGGCGCGTTCGTCCTGTTCACCCTCTCGGTGGTGCTGGCCGCGGTCCTCGGCCTGGCGGTCATGCTCCTGGAACTGGCACTGGGCGCGGCCGAACGCGAGGCGACCCTCGCCCGGCTAGCCACCATGGGCCTGGGCGAGCGGCAGCGGGCCCGGGTGGTCGCGCTCGAGGTGCTGCCCGCGGTGATCGCGGCGGCGGCGGCCGCCTGGGCCTGCGCGCTCGTCCTGCCCCGGGTGGTGGCGCCGGCCATCGACCTGTCGGTATTCACCCGGGGGACGGTCAGCGGGCCGCCCGGGCGCGGCGTGACCAGTTTCTCCGGCGCCGCACCGCTGACCCCGGACGTCGCCTCGGTCGCGCTCCCGCTGGCCGGCCTGATCGTGCTCGCGGCGGCGGCCCTCGCGGTCGAGATCAGGTCGGGCCGGCGGCGGGGCGTCACGGCCGCCCTGCGGATAGGCGGGTAGACAGGGGCGGACCGGGTCAGGTGACGGGGGTGCCGGCGGTGGCCGTGAGGTCCGCGTAGTGCCGGGTGAGCTGCCCGGTGACCGGGCCGGGGGTGCCGTCGCCGATGGTGCGGCCGTCGACCGAGACCACCGGGGCCAGGCCGCCCATGGTGCCGGTGACGAAGACCTCGGACGCGTTGTACAGCTGCGGCAGCGTGTAGTCGCCCTCCGCCCCGGTGATCCCGGCAGCGGCGGCCAGCCGCAGGACCGTCGCCCGGGTGATGCCCTCCGGGCAGGCGACGGTGGTCGGCGTCGCCAGCACCGGGCCGCTCCCCGGGTCACCGGGGAGCACCAGGAAGAGGTGGGTCGCGTTGGTCTCGGCGATAAAGCCGCGGTGGTCCAGCATGACCGCGTCGTCGGCGCCCGCGACGTTCGCCTCGATCTTGGCCAGGATCGAGGTGAGCAGGTTGTTGTGGTGGATCTTGGGGTCGAGCGAGTCGGGTGCGTGGCGCCGCACGCTCGCGGTGATCAGCCGGATTCCGGCCCGGTCGTAGACCGGGTCCTTGAACTCGGCCAGCACGATCAGCGTCGGCCCGGAGACGTTCAGCCGCGGGTCCATGCCCGAGGTCACCTTGACCCCGCGGGTCAGCGTCAGCCGGATGTGCACACCGGTGCGCATCGAGTTGGCGGCCAGCGTCCGGCTGATCTCTGCGGTGATCACCGAGTCGGCCGGCACGGACTCGAACCCGAGCGCGTGGGCGGAGCGGCGCAGCCGGGCCAGGTGCTCCTCCAGCGCGAAAATCCGGCCGCCGGTCAGCCGCAGGCCCTCCCAGACCGCGTCCCCGCCCTGCACCACGGAGTCGAACGGGGACACGCCCGCCTCGTCCCGGTGCGACAGGCGGCCGCCGACGTTGACGACCAGGTCGCGGTTGCGCTCGTCGAAGTGCTGCAGCAATGGACGTTCCCCCGGGTCAGCCGGACTCGTTCGGAGTCTGGATCGTGAGCTTATTTCCGCTGAGGCGCTCGTAGTAGGGCAGGCACCGCGCGAGCAGCGGCTCGAGCGGCTCCGCGAGCACGGGCGGCGGCCCCGGCGGGACCGGGACGAATCCGGTGGACCGGCGGACGCTGTCGTACCAGTGCGGCGCCCAGACGCCGTCGGTCGCCCGCGGCCCGGCCGGCCAGGCCAGCATCGCCGCCGAGAACGGCACCCCGAGCGCCGCGCACAGCGCCCGCAGTCCCGCCTCGGGCGCGGCGAGCAGGTCGGCCGAGTCGATGACCGGCCCGCCGAACTCCTCGAACAGCTCCGCCTGCTGCCGCAGCCCCAGGTCGGACAGCGTCGGGGCGGAGCGGACCCGGGCGTAAGAGGCCAGCAGCGAGCGCGGGTCGCGGATCAGGAACGCGTGCCGGAACGGGGCGAACGCCGCCCGGTCGACCGACGGCAGCACGTGGTGGGTCATGTGCTTGGCGTAGGCGATGGTCCGCCCGGGCGGCAGCGGATCGCCGGCCAGCGCCGACAGCACGGCCGGCCAGGAGACGGGCTGGCTGGCGATCACCTCGTCCCGGCCGGGGTGGTCGAGCCCGGTCGCGGACAGGTAGAACGCGTACAGCGGCTCGTCCGCGACCACCGTGTCGGGCCGGTTCCCCCAGGCGCGCATCATCGCCGTGGAGACGGTCCGCGGTCCGGACCACATCGCGATCCGGACCGCGCCGGGCGCGGCGGCCGGCGGGCCAGCGCTCAGAAAACCACCACGCTGCGCAGTACCTCGCCGTGCTCCATCTTGGTGAACGCCGCCTCGACGTCACCCAGGCCGACCGTCTCGGAGACGAACTTCTCCAGCGGCAGGCGGCCGTCCAGGTGCAGGTCGACCAGCATCGGGAAGTCCCGCGAGGGCAGGCAGTCCCCGTACCAGGAGGACTTGAGCGCCCCGCCCCGGCCGAAGAACTCCAGCAGCGGCAGCTCGAGCTGCATCTCCGGGGTCGGCACGCCGACCAGCACGACCACGCCGGCCAGGTCGCGGGCGAAGAACGCCTGCTTGTAGGTCTCCGGGCGGCCGATCGCCTCCACCACCACGTCCGCCCCGAAGCCGCCGGTCAGCTCGCGGATCGCCTCCACCGGGTCCGCTGACCGCGAGTTGACGGTGTGGGTGGCGCCGAACTCGCGCGCCCACTGCAGCTTCCGGTCGTCGATGTCCACCGCGATGATCGTCTTGGCCCCGGCCAGCCGGGCGCCCAGCACCGCGGCGTCGCCGACACCGCCGCAGCCGATGACCGCGACCGTGTCCCCGCGGGTGACGCCGCCGGTGTTGATCACCGCGCCCAGGCCGGCCATCACCCCGCAGCCGAGCAGGCCCGCGGTGGCCGGCGCGATGGCCGGGTTGACCTTGGTGCACTGACCCGCGGCGACCAGCGTCTTCTCCGCGAACGCGCCGATGCCGAGCGCGGGCGACAACGGGGTGCCGTCGGCCAGGGTCATCTTCTGGACGGCGTTGCGGGTGGCGAAGCAGTACCAGGGGCGGCCCCGCTGGCAGGCCCGGCACTGACCGCAGACCGCGCGCCAGTTGAGGATGACGAAGTCCCCGGGGGCCACGTCGGTCACGTCGCCGCCGACCGCCTCCACGATCCCGGCGGCCTCGTGGCCGAGCAGGTAGGGGTAGTCGTCGCCGATGCCGCCCATCTTGTAGTGCAGGTCGGTGTGGCAGACGCCGCAGGCCTGGACGCGCACCAGCGCCTCCCCCGGTCCCGGGTCGGGCACGAGGATCTCGGTGACCTGGACCGGCTCGCCCTTGCCCCGTGACACCACGCCGCGCACGCTGTTCGCCATCCGGTGGCTCCCTTCCGACAGACTTAGGCCGAACGCTAACACGCGGCCGGCGTCCGGGCCGCGCCAGGAGACGGCCCGGCCGGAGTAGTGCCGGCGGGCCGAGTCGATGGTCATCGCCGCGTACAGCAGGGCCACCAGCGGCAGAGCCGGGGCGCGGAGTACCGACAGCCGGTACAGGCGCAGCATCGGGACGTAGCTAGCGGTCATCAGTCCCCACCCGGCCAGTCCCGCCAGCCCGGCGAACAACGGGGCCGGCCCCCGGGCTCCGGCCGCGGCCGCGATCAGCGCGGCGATGACCCCGGCGGGCGGCGCCGCGTACAGCAGCAGCAGGCCGGCGAGCGTGCCGCCGAGCAGCAGCGGGTTGTAGCGCAGCTGCACGTAGGCCGACCGGGCGATCATCTGCCAGAGGCTGGCCAGGCCCGGGTAGGGGCGGACGCTGCGAACCTCGGTGGCCAGGCCGAGCCAGGTGCGGTTCCCGGCCCGTTTGAGCAGCGTGCCCAGCGCGACGTCGTCGATCAGGGCGCCCCGGATCTGCTCGAGGCCGCCGGCCGCCTCCAGTGCCGCCCGGCGGACGAGCATGCAGCCGCCGGCCGCGGCGGCGGTCCTGCTCCCGGGGGCGTTGACCCGGCGGAACGGGTAGAGCTGGGCGAAAAAGTACACGAAGGCGGGCACGATCATCCGCTCCCAGCGGGACCGGGCCCGGAGCAGGGCCATCTGCGAAACCAGGGCGCGGTCGTCGGCTTCGGCCCCGCGGACCAGGTCGCGCAGCGCGTGCGGGGCCCAGGCGATGTCCGCGTCGGTGAACAGCACGTACCGCGGCGCGGAGTCTCCGGACGCCGCCAGTCCCTGCGTCATGGCCCAGACCTTGCCCGCCCAGCCGTCCGGGCGGGGCGCACCCGGGATCACGGTGAGCGGCGCGCCGCCGTCCCGTTCGGCCTTCTCGCCCAGTTCCGCCGCGACCGCACCGGTGCCGTCGCCGCTGTTGTCGTCGACCAGGAAGACCCGGAACGCCCCCGGGTAATCCTGAGCCAGCAGCGCGGGCAGCGTGGCCGGCAGCGACTCGGCCTCGTTGCGGGCGGGGACGACGGCGGCCACGCCCGGCCAGACGGCCGGCCCGGCCCCGGCGCCCGGCCCGGCGCCCGGCCCGGCTCTGGCGCCCGGCGGAGCGGGCGGCAGCCGCTGGCCGGTCAGCCAGAAGCCGGCGCGGGCCAGCACGAGGTACAGCCAGGCGGCGGCGCTGACGGCGCCGGCGATCGCGATGACAAACACGTCAGAAGCTTGGCACACCCGGCGTCTCCGCCGTCAAAAGGCGCTACTACGGTATCTTCTGGCACTCCGGAGTATCTTCTGGGTACCCGGCATAGCCTCCGCGGGGGAGGCGCTGCCGCGGTACGACTGGGGTGGGCTATGGGTGTCAGGTCGCTGCTGTCAATTTCCGTGGGCAAGACGCTGTATTACAGCGCCCGCTTTCACGGTCAGATCCTGGTAGCGCGCGGAACCCGGGTAAGGCTGGCCCGCGGGGCGCGCATCGAGCTCGCGCCCGGCGCGCGGCTGCGCCTCGGCAACCGGCACCCCCTCGGTACGCCGCTCGCGCTCCGCATCCGGCGCAACGGCCGCCTGGTCATCGACGGGCAGGTCGAGATCTCAGCGGGCACCCGGGTCCTGGTCAGCGAGGATGCCAAGCTCGAAATAGGTGACCGGACCTTTGTCCATTACGACGTGATCATCACCTGCTGGAAGCAGATCAGCATCGGCCGCGACTGCAGTATCTCCTGGAACGCCAATGTGCTGGACGGCAACGCCCATGAATTCAGCGTGGGCGGAAAGGCCAGGCCCCCGACACGGGCTATCAGTATCGGCGACAACGCGTGGATCGGCACCGGAGCCATCGTCGTCGGAACATCGGTCGGCGAGGGGAGCATAGTCGGCGCGGGCAGCGTGGTCACTTCGCGGGTACCACCGAAATCCCTCGTAAAAGGGAATCCGGCGCAGATAGCCGCCGACGACGTTTCCGTGGAGCCGCACTATCTCTCGTCGATCTAGGAAGGCATCCCCGCCGCGGCCGGTATTAATCCCCGCCCGGCAGGCCGAGGTACCCGGCGAGGTGACCGGTTACCTCGCGCGCGTCGTCCTCGATCCCGCAGATGAAGGTGGACTTGCGCCGTCGCAGCACCGGCAGGCCGAGCGCGTACAGGCCCGGGCGGCCGACCACGCCGCCGTCGTGCCGCAGCCGGCCCTTCTCGTCGACCGCCGGCACGTCGAGCCAGCTGTAATCAGGCCGGAAGCCGGTCGCCCACACGACCGCGCCGATCTCGCCTCCGCGCAGGTCGACCGCCAGGCGCGCGGACTTCGGCGCGCGGGTCGGCTCGAAGCGCTGCGGTGCGCCCAGCTCGCCGTCCCGCCCGCTGGTCAGGGCCCACTCGTCAAACGAGTCCAGCAGCCGGTTCAGCTTGAGGTCGGCCAGCGCGAACACGTTGCGCAGGCCGCCGGAGAACAGCGCCCGGCCGTCGCGGACGGCGGCGAAGCGGCCCACCAGCTCGACGCCGAGCGCGGTGAGCAGGTTGAGGTCCAGGGTGGACCGCTCGGGAGTGCCGGCCAGCTGGGGCGAGGGCAGCCGCCGGGCCCGGTCGAGGTCGTCCATCTCGGTGTAGCGCTGGTCCCAGATGCCCGCGGCGTCCATCCACCACAGCACGTCCTGCCCGCGGTACAGCCGCGGCAGCCGGACGTGCTCGCCTGCTGACAGGGTCACCGGCCGGCCCGACCGGGCGATCTCGGCCGCCAGCTGCACCCCGGTCGCCGACGCGCCCACCACCAGCACGCCGCCGTCGGGGAGCTGGTCCGGGCCGCGGTAGCCGAACGGCGTCAGCTGCCGCACCGAGGCGGGCAGCTGGGCGCTGAGCGGCGGCACGGCCGGCCGGTTGCAGGCGCCGCTCGCGATCACCACCGTCCGGCCGCGGATCTCGCCGTCGCTGGTGGTCAGCTGGTAGCCGTCACCGGTTTCCCGCACCGACGTGACGTTCACGCCGGTGCGGACGGGGGCGCGGGACAGCTTGGCGAAGCGCTCGATGAAGTCGGTGACCTCGCCCATGCTCATGTAGCCGTCGGGGTCCGGCCCCTCGTAGCGCAGGCCCGGCAGCCGGCTCTGCCAGTTGGGCGTCAGCAGCCGCAGCGACTCCCAGCGTTCACGCCGCCAGGAATTCGCCACCTCCCCGCGCTCGAGCACGACATGATCGATCGACCGGTCGCTGAGGAAATGGCTGGCGGCGAGGCCCGCATGCCCCGCCCCGATGACGACCGCGGCGGTGCGCTCGATGACAGTGATCCTTTGCTTTTCCGGAGGCGGGTGCCTCAGGCGACTTCGACCGTGACGTTGGTCGGGTTGGTGAGCGCGTCGAACACCGCGGAGCGCTTCTGCGACTGGGCCACCAGCGCCTCGATGTCCTCCCGGGACGCGTCCGCGTCGATGTGGAAGGTCACCTTGATGTCGTTGAAGCCGTTGCGCACGTCGCTGTCCGCCCCGAGGATGCCGCGGATGTCGTGGTCGCCCTCGACGGTCGCCTCGACCGAGCGCAGCTGGATGCCGCGGTTCTGCGCCACCGACGCCACGCCCGCGGACAGGCAGCTGGCCAGGCCGACGATGAGGTACTCGATCGGCGTGATGCCCTTGTCCGTCGCCGCGAAGACCTCCGGGTGGTCCGCCTCGAAGACCGCCTCCTGCAGGTGGTTCTGCTCCTGGCCGAGCCCGAAGAAGCTCTGCACCTTGATCTGGCTGTGCACGCCGCTCTGCCACTTGGCGGAGGCCCGCCAGGTGAACTGGGCGGCCTCGGGCGCGCCCTTGAGCACCTCGCGCGCGTCGAGCAGCGCCTGGACGTTCACGCCGTTGTCGGCAACGGTGGTCATGACTGATGGTCCCCTTTCGATTACTACTCCGAATTTCCTACGGAGTCGCTTGACAATACACCGGACATGTCGAGTTAACATAGCCCCTATGACGGAGCCTGCCCCGACGCTCGCGGCCGGCTCGGCCGGCGTGGTGGAAACCAGGTACCTTGACCTGGCGGCCCCGGTGCGGCTCGACTGCGGACGGGACCTGTTCCCGGTCCGCGTAGCGTACGAGACCTACGGCACCCTTGCTCCCCGCCGGGACAACGTCATCCTGGTCTGCCACGCGCTCAGCGGCGACGCGCACGCGGCGGGCATCGCGAAGGCGCCGCCGGCGATGAGTACCCGCGACGGATTCGGCGCCGCCGAGCGCGACGGGACGCTGGCCAAGGGCCTGGGCTGGTGGGACGGGATGATCGGCCCGGGCAAGGCGTTCGACACCGACCGCTACTTCGTCGTGGCTACCAACCTGCTCGGCGGCTGCCGGGGGACGACCGGCCCGTCGTCGGCCGACCCGGCCACCGGGCGGCCCTACGGGGGGGACTTCCCCG
>DASWUW010000004.1:0-2131 GCA_036406335.1 Trebonia sp. | reverse complement strand
ACTTGGCCGCCCGCCGCGCCCTGCCTGTCCCGGGTCTTCGGAATCACCGTTATCGGTAATACCCCCGGACTGTATTCCAGATACCCTGCCAGGGTTTATCAAATACCGTGCGGGGGTTTAGTTTTCTCGCTCTTGAATACCGTCATGAGGTTAATTCTCGCTGCTTAGCAGCGTCATCGACTGTTGATTCGCCGGATAAAGTTGCGTCCTCCGCAAAGACCCTTCTATCGTTCATCTTGACATTCCCGCTTACTGTGCGCCCGCCGGTGCCGACGGGATGACACGAAGGAGTTCCGATGACTGATGCCGCCGTCGCGAGCGGCCGCACCGCGTGGCGGGGGAGACTGGGCACCGTGCCCGTGGCGGCCAGGCCGCCCCTTGACGCCAGGCGCGCGCTGCAGCTGGCTCTCGCGGCCGTCTGGCTGCTCGACGGGGTGCTGCAGTACCAGGCGTTCATGTTCACCAGCGGGTTCAACCAGATGCTCGCCGGGACCGCCGACGGCAACCCCTCGGTCATCGCGAAGCCGATTACCTGGGACGCGAACCTCATCGGCCACCACCTGGTGGCGCTCAACGCCGTCTTCGCGACGGTCCAGGTGCTGCTCGGGCTGGGCATCGCGTTCCGGCCGACGGCCCGGATCGCGCTGGCCGCCTCAATCCTGTGGTCGCTGGGCGTGTGGTGGTTCGGCGAGGGGCTGGGCGGGGTGCTTAGCGGCGCCGCGAGCCCGCTCAACGGCGCACCGGGCGCGGTGATCCTCTACGCCCTGCTCGCGGTGCTGCTCTGGCCCGCCGACCGTGAGGTTCCGGCGCCCTTCGCCGCGGCCAGGGCGGTCGGCACGCACGTCGCCCGGGCGCTGTGGGCCGTGCTGTGGCTGAGCCTCGCCTACTTCGCGCTGACCCCGGACAACCGGGCGCCGCAGGGTGCGAGCGGCATGATCGCCGGGATGGAGAGCGGCGAGCCGGTCTGGCTGCAGGACCTGCAGAAGGGCGCGGCGTCGCTCATCGGCAACGACGGGCTGGCCACCTCGGTCGTCCTGGCGGTCGCGCTGGTGCTGATCGCCGCCGGCGTCTATCTGCCCGCCAGGATCGCCAAGGCCACCCTGGTGCTCGCCATCGTGGTCGCCGCGCTCATCTGGGTGTTCGCGCAGGCGCTGGGCGGCATCCTGGCCGGCGGCGGTACCGACGTCAACTCGGGCCCGCTGCTCGCCCTGCTGACGCTCGCCTACTGGCCGCTGCAGACCGTCCCGGCGGCCCCGGTCCCGGGGCCGGCGGCCAGCGGACAGCCCGTAGCTAGCGAAGAGGAGGCGTGATGACCCCCGCCTGGATCCTGGACCTATTCGCCGCGATCATGCTCGTGGTCGCGGCAGTCAGCGCGACACGGCTGGCCGCGGCCCGGCCGTGGCAGCGCGGCGCGGTCATCACCGACACCGATGTCTCGCACCTGCTCATGGGCATCGCCATGGCGGGCATGCTGGCCTCGAGCCTCACCACGCTGCCGGACGACGCGTGGGCGGCCGTCTTCGGCGTCCTGACCGGCTGGTTCGGCTACCGGGTCGTGCGCGACTACCAGGCCAGCGGCACCCGGGCACTGGCGGCCGGGCACTGCGCGCCGCACCTGGTGCACAGCGCATCGATGGTTTACATATTCCTCGCGATCACGGCACCCGCCGCGGGCGGAGGCACGGGGATGGGTGGCATGGGTGGGATGAGCGCCATGTCCACGCTGCACGTGCCGACTCTGGCGTTCGTCTTCGCGCTCATCTTGATCGGTTACACGGTCTGGGACCTCGACCAGTTGTCCAGCCTCCGGTACGGCCTCGCCCCGGCGGTCGCCGGAGCGGCAAGCCCCGCGCTGGTGGGCGCGTCGGCCGGAGTCCTCGGTACCGACATCGGGACCGAGGACGGGGCGGGACCGGGCGGGACCGGGTACGAGGGCACCGCAGGCGGCGGCCGGTCCCGGTTGCGGCCCGTCCTCGACTCGCCGGGGACTGTCGCGGGCTGCCGGATCGCCATGGGCGTCACCATGGCGCTGATGCTGGTCCTGATGATTTAGCCGTTAGCTTTCCCCGGCGCCTGGCTGTCCCGGCCGGGACCCCCTTTCGCTCAGCCCGCTCACCGGCGGGCTGCTGAT
>DASWUW010000003.1:0-4041 GCA_036406335.1 Trebonia sp. | reverse complement strand
GCCGGGACGAGGCGGGCGCGCCCGCGAGGGAGCCGGCCGCCTCGTCGCCGGCCGACACGTCCGCCGCCGCGGAGGCGGCCCCGGCCAGCCGGGCCCCGATGCCGTAGGTGGGATAGGCCAGCGGCGGGCAGAGCACGGTGTCGGCCGGGCCGAGCCCCAGCACGACCGGCAGCCAGGCGATGAATTCCTTGGTCCCGATCACCGGCAGCACACTCACCGGGTCGACGTGCACGCCGAGCGTCCGGGCCAGCCACCCGGCGGCCGCCGAACGCAGCTGCGGCGTACCCGCGGTCAGCGGGTAGCCGGGCGCGTTGGCGGCCGCGGCGAGTGCGTCCTGGATGACCTGGGGCACCGGGTCGACCGGAGTGCCCACCGACAGGTCGACCGCGCCCCCGGGAAACGCGCGTGCCTTGGCCGCGATCGGCGCGAGCTCGTCCCAGGGATACTCAGGAAGCCGCGCGGCGAGGGTCACTCCTCGGCGGCCTGCGGCGGCAGCGCCGCGACGAACGGGACGTCCTTGCCGACCTTGCCGGTCTTCGAGGCGCCGCCGGGAGATCCCAGGTCGTCGAAGAAGTCGGCGTTGTACTTGGTGTAGTCCTTCCACTGCTCGGGGACGTCGTCCTCGTAGTAGATAGCCTCAACCGGGCAAACCGGCTCGCAGGCCCCGCAGTCCACGCACTCATCCGGGTGGATGTAGAGCATCCGCTCGCCCTCGTAGATGCAGTCCACCGGGCACTCTTCGATGCAGGCCTTGTCGAGCACATCGACGCATGTCTGCGCGATGGTGTAGGTCACGGGAGCTCCTCTTTAACGTCTTAACCCATTTCAGGTACTACTCAGTATGGTGGCCCGCCCGGCTAGCTGGCGACAATACCCCCCGCTGTAGCGGTCGAATCGGACTGCCAGCTGGTTTCCCCCAGCCCGGCCTTCCACTGGAATCCCGCATAGCTGACCTGCGTAATCCCGTAGGAACTGGCGTTGCCGACCAGCCAGCTGGCCACGGTCCAGCCGCGTGCGGCGGCGGCCTTGACCGTGACCGTCTTACCGGAACGGGCCACGCTGGCCCTGGTCACCACGCCGTCTTCACCCGGTTTGCCGAAGGTGTCGGCCAGTCCCGCCAGCGCCCCGGTCAGGTTCAGCTTGGGCGAGATATTCGCCGCCGCCGCCTGCGCGGCCGGGTTGTACCAGCAGGTGACGGCGTGCGGCGTCTTGGTGTAGTCGGCCGCGAGCTGCGCTCCGGACTGCGCCCACTGCTGGTAGGAGTAGCCGCCCGCGCTGTGCTGCACGGCCTGGGCGGCCTCGTAGACCGGGATCTCGGTGTAACGCGGGACCTTGACCAGCGCCCGGAAGAACGCGTGGGTCGCGTACGCGGGGTCTTCGAGCTGGGCCGTGGTGCCCCAGCCCTGCGACGGGCGCTGCTGGAACATGCCGACCGAGTCCCGGTCCCCGTAGGTCAGGTTTTCCAGCTTGGACTCCTGCCACGCGGTCGCGTAGGCGATGGTCAGCGCCCGGCTCGGCAGGTGGTCGCGGACCGCGACGCCCGCGATGATGGCCGCGTCCGCCGCCTGGCCGAAGTCCAGCGCTATCGCGTTGTCCCCGGTGCCCGCCTGGCAGCCCGGCACCGTCAGCACCTGCGTGACGAAGCGCTGGTAGGCCGTGTAGGCGGCGTAAGCCCCGACGCCGAGCAGCACCGCGATCACGGTCAGTATGATCAGCGGCCGCCGCCAGGAGGGGCGCTGGTATCGGTAGCCCGCAGTTCGCCCCGGAGACGTCGTCCGCACACGTCGAAGTTACCCGGTGAAGCCGGTTTCGGTAGGCTGCTCGCTCATGAGCGAGCTGAAGTCCCCATTGCCGGCGGCCATCGACGAACTGTGGGAGCGGCGAGCCGGGCTGACCCCGGAAGACTCCGCCGCCCGGGCCGAGATCGTGGCCGCCGTGGACAAGATCGACGCCGGGGAGGCCCGGGTCGCCTTCGTCGACGCGGAAACCGACGAGGTCGTGGTCGACGAGCGGGCCAAGCGGGCCATCCTGCTGGCCTTCAAGGTCCTTCCGATGGGCCAGTCGCAGGCCGGGGACTTCCGCTACCACGACCGGGTGCCGCTGAAGACCCGGCTCGACGGGGTGCGGGTAGTGCCCGGCGCGATCGCCCGCTGGGGTGCCTACATCGCGCCCGGTGCGGTGCTGATGCCCTCGTTCACCAACATGGGCGCGTACGTGGACTCGGGGACGATGGTGGACACCTGGGCCACGGTCGGCTCCTGCGCCCAGATCGGCAAGAACGTGCACCTGTCGGGCGGCGTCGGCATCGGCGGGGTGCTCGAGCCGCCGAACGCGGTCCCGGTGGTGGTCGAAGACGAGTGCCTCGTCGGTTCGCGGTCGATCGTGGCCGAAGGCGCCCGGGTCCGCACCGGGGCGGTGCTCGGGGCGGGTACCAACATCACCAAGACGACACACGTGATCGACGTGGAGACCGGGGAGGAGCTGCCCCGCGGCGAGGTTCCGGCCTGGTCGGTGGCCGTCAGCGGCACCCGCTTCCGCCGGTTTCCCGGCGGCGAGTTCGGGATGCCCGCCGTGCTCATCCTGAAGCGGCTCGCCGCGGGGGAGCGGCACGACAAGGCGGCCCTGAACGACATTCTCCGCGACCACGGCGCAGACGGCTGAGCTGGCAAGATTCTCGCCCTCGGTTAACCGGGGTTAATTCGTCCGCCGTTTTCCCGAATGCCGCGTGTTCCCGTCAGAGCACTCGCTGTTGATGGCTACCGTGGATAGGACTATGAGTGGAGCCAACACGCGCCGGGTCCGTCGCCAGGGACCCGTGACGTTGCGCGATAAGCAGATTCCGGCGACAACGACCGACCAGCGGCTGCTCGACCGCCGCGGTCCGTCCGACTGGGTACACACCGACCCGTGGCGGGTCATGCGGATCCAGGCTGAGTTCGTGGAAGGGTTCGGCCTGCTAGCCGAACTCGGTGCGGCGGTCTCGGTCTTCGGCTCGGCCCGGACCAAGCCCGGCTCGGCCGAGTACCGCCTGGCCGACGACATCGGATCCGGGCTGGCCCGGGCCGGCTACGCCGTCATCACCGGCGGCGGCCCCGGGATCATGGAGGCCGCCAACAAGGGCGCCGCCGAGGCTAACGGCGTCTCGGTCGGGCTCGGCATCGAGCTGCCGCTCGAGTCCGGGCTCAACAACTACGTGAACATCGGCGTGGAGTTCCGCTACTTCTTCGTCCGGAAAACCGTCTTCATCAAGTACTCGCAGGCCTTCGTGGTGCTGCCCGGCGGTTTCGGCACGATGGACGAGCTGTTCGAGGCGCTGACCCTGGTCGCGACGGGCAAGATCACCCGGTTCCCGATCGTCCTGGTCGGCAGCACGTACTGGTCAGGCCTGCTGGACTGGCTGAAGACGACGATGCTGGCCGAAGGCAACATCGGCCAGGACGAGCTGTCCCTGCTGCGCATCGCGGACGACCCGGCCGAGGTCGTCAAGATCATCCAGGACGCGCACACGGGACTGTCCTTCCAGTAGTCCCGGCCGGCCGGCTGGGCTTGCGTACCATCCAGCCGGCGGCTCGTGGCACGATTGCCGTGTGCCTGTTGTCATGGTGATCGCCGTCGTCGTCGTGTTTGCCGTCGTGGTCCTCGTGGCCCGGGGGAGCGGCGGCGCGCTGTCCGCCGAGCGCGGTGACTTCGTCCCCCTTGACCTGGGACCGGTATCCGCTACGGATATCGCGCTGATGCGCCCGCCGACCGGGCTGTGGGGATACAACGTGCAGGCGACCGACGAGGCGATGGACCTGATCGCCGAGTCGATCAGAGAGCGCGACGTGCGCATCGTCGCGCTCGAGCAGCTCGTCACCGACCTGAGCCGGGACCAGGACCCGGCGCTGCCGCTCGGCAGCCCGTACTCGGGAGCCCGGCACCGCCGGGCGGCCACCGACCCGGACTGGACCCAGGCGGCCCCGCCAGTCCAGCCGGCCCGGCCGGCCGAGCCGCTCAGGACCGAGCCGCTCAGGACCGAGCCGCTCAGGACCGAGCCCGCCC
>DASWUW010000002.1:0-6258 GCA_036406335.1 Trebonia sp. | reverse complement strand
GACGCCGCCCGGCAGACCCTGGGCCAGCCGTGAAACGGCCGGCCGCACCCGCCGCGGCCCGGCGCCGCGGCCCGGCGATCGCAGTCGCGGTGCTGGCCGCGTGCGCCGCCGGATGCGGCCAGACGGCCAGCCACCAGGCCGTGCGGCCGGCCGCGGTCCTGGCGCCGTCGCTGAACACCTCGCTCGACACCACGGCAGGCACCTGGGCCGCCGTCGTCATGGGCCGCACCGGCACCAGCGACAACGCGTTCTCGCAGCTGTTCACCCGCCCGGCCGGCAGCACCAGCTGGAAACTGGTCACCCCTCCCGGAGTGGCGACCAACGGCGGATTCGTCCTGGCCGCCCAGGGCGGCCGCTCCCTGATCGCCGGGTTCCGGCCCGGCGTCGACCTCACCTTCTCCGCGCTGACGGCTACCCGCGACAACGGCACGAACTGGGAGCCTGGCAGCCCGCTGCAGCCCGGCCTCGCCGACGTCCCCGACGCGCTGGCCGCCGCCCCCGGCGGCCAGCGGATGCTCGCGCTGCTCCTCGGCGGCACCCTCACCCAGTCAACCGACCAGGGAGCGCACTGGACCGCGCTGCCCGGCCTGCGCTCCCTCGCGGGAACCGCGGCCGGGCGGCGCTGCTCACCGGCCGCCCTCACCGCCGTGTCCCTCACCCCCGCGGGCACCCCGCTGGCCGCTGCCACCTGCACCCGGCCGGGGATCGCCGGCATCTTCAGCTACACCGCCGGCCGCTGGCAGGGCGCGGGGCCTTCACTCCCCGCCTCACTGGCGGGCACGGCCACCGGGGTAATGCGGCTGACCAGTACCCCGGCGGGCAACGAGGCACTGCTGGCCGTCGGCACCGGGACAGCCGCCAGCCTGCTCGCCACGTGGACCAGCGGCGGCGACGCGCACTGGACCGTCTCCGCTCCGCTCCGGCTAGGGGCAGCGGCCGTCCGGTCCGCCGGCTTCGGGTCCGCCGGCACTGCCTGGGCCGTACTCACCAACGGCCGCGCCGAGACCATCGTCAGCCCGGCCGAAACCTGGCACGCACTGCCCGCAGTGCCGCCGGGAACCGCCGCGCTCGCCCCCGGCCCCGACGGGGGCTTCGACGCGCTCGCGGTCAGCGGCAGCGAACTGACCGTCTGGCGGCTCAGCCCGGGAGCCACCGGATGGACCACGACACAGGTCATCAGCGTGCCCATCGAATACGGCTCCTCCTAACCGGCCGCCGCCACCTCCCGGACCGCGCTCGCCCGACGAGCGGCGGCTAGCTTACGTGCCGGGCCGGGTCAGGTGCCAGGCGAGAAGGCGTAGGACAGGTGCGGGGGGACGTACGGCCCGACCTCCAGCACGATTTCGGCGTGGCGGGTGAGGGGGACAGCAGCGGGCGCGCCGGGCCAGGCGCGGCCATCGACGAAGATCGTCACGCGGGTTCCGGCGGGCGCGCTGAACGACGTCAGCCTGGTCGCTGAGAGCGGCTGGCCCCAGGAGCGGAACAGCGCCCCGAGGGTCGGCCGTGCGCCTGGGCGGATAAGGACGACCCCGGTCGGGTCGAGCGTCACGAGCTGGCCGTAGCAGGCAGCCCTGGTCACCCGGCCGTCCAGGAGTTTCCTTGGCGGCTTGGTTCCGAGCCCGGCGGGGAGCAGCAAAACGCGGTTGGCCGCGAAGACCTCCACATGGACACTGTCGCGCGGGCCGAGTCCTGGTGTGCAGGGACCGCTCACTGGCCCGGTCGCGGACGGATGAAAACGAGGGCCAGCGCCGATCGGCCGAGCCTCGCTGAGCAGCGCCTGGGGGATCGCGGGACTGGACAGAGCCGGCTGACCCGCCGGCCGATCCGCCGCCTGCGATGCTGCCCGGGCCGCCGGGCTGGCGCCCTCGCGGGCAGGCCCGCACGCGGTGACTCCCGTAAGCAGCCCGGCCAGCGCGGCAGTAAGCAGCATGAAGGTGCGCGCCGCGGGTGAGCAGGTGCTGGTAATCCGCGTGGCACTGCCTCCGTTCCGCGTGCCGACTTCGGTTTCCTGCCGGTTCAGGCTACCCGGGCCAGGCCCCGGCGCCAGATGCCGTTAGCGGAGTAACCAGCCCGCGATGAGAGCTAGGTCACGATCTCATCGGACGGGGAACTCCGGTCGCGTTATCTGGCACCTATCTGTTCGTGATGCGTGATGCTTGGCGCAGTACGGGCGTGCTGGGGCGAGTGCTGGCCGCGGCCGCGCTCGCCGCCTGCGCCCTTGGCTTTCTGTCGTCCGCCGCCTGGGCTGACGGAGATCCGGGCAGCGACGTGCTCGTTTACCAGAACCTGTTCGTGGCCGCCGACGCGACCATCTCGGTACCGCAGCAGATACAGCTGGGGAACCTGCTTACCGCTGCGGGCCAGGACGGCTTCCCGGTCCGGGTGGCGGTCGTCTCCCAGCCGGACGACCTCGGCGCGGTCACGGCGCTGTGGCCGAAGCCGGCTGCCTACGCGAGCTTCCTCGGTACCGAGCTGTCGCTCGCCTACGCGCAGCGGCTCCTCGTCGTGATGCCGAACGGGTTCGGGTTCCACTGGCAGGGCCACTCCGCTGCCGCGGCCTACCGGGTGCTTGACCGGTTGCATATCGGCGCTGGCGGGCCGGGGCTGGTCAAGGCCGCGCAGAACGCGGTGCTGGCGCTCGCACGCGCCTCGGGTGTCCGGCTCGCGATGCCGGCCGCCGGGGCGGTAGGCAGCCAGGCGCCGGGTACGCAGCCCGGTGCCCGGCCGGCCGCGACCCCGGCGGCGGCCAGCGGGCCGTCCGCGGTACCACCGGGCAGCCAGGTGCCACTCGTCGCGGGCATCGCGGTCGCGGTCGTGCTCGCCGGGGCCGGGGGCAGCTGGCTCGGCCTGCGCTGGTACCGGCGCGGGGGACGCCGGCTGCCGAAGCCGCGGCTGCCGCGCGTCAAGATCCCCGCCACCTGGCTCACGGGCGGGTTCGTGGGACTCGTAGTCGTGGCGACCGTCGTGTACGGAGTGGTGCCCCACGGCAGCGCGTCCAGCGGCAGCGCCGGCCAGGCCAGCGCGGCGCAGGTCAGCGCGCTGACGGACAACGAGAACCTCGACCCGGGAGCGCCCCTGTCCGCCCCGGCGCCCGACTTCACGCTCACCAACCAGTTCGGCCAGCCGGTGTCGCTGAGCTCCTACCGCGGCAAGGTCGTCCTCCTGGCGTTCAACGACGCCGAGTGCACGACGATCTGCCCGCTGACCACCGCCGCGCTCGTCAGCGCCAAGAACATGCTGGGCGCGGCCGGACCCAAGGTCCAGCTGCTCGGCGTCGACGCCAACCCGAAGGCGATCGCGGTCGAGGATTTGCTGTCTTACTCGCAGCTGCACGGGATGACCTATCAGTGGCAGTACCTCACCGGGTCCCTCGCGCAGTTGCGGAGCGTGTGGAAGGCCTACAGCGTAGGGGTGACGATCAGCCAGAGCCAGACCGACCACGAGCCCGCGATCTTCGTGATCAACCCCCAAGGCAGGCTGGTGAAGCTGTACCTCACGCAGATGGCCTACTCCTCCGTCGGGCAGCTCGGGCAGCTCCTCGCCAGCGAGGCCGCCAGCCTGCTGCCCGGCCACCCGGCGGCGAGCTCGCACCTGTCCTACGCCCAGATCAACGGCTTCAGCCCGGCCACGGACACTAGCCTGCCCGCGGCGGGGGGCGGGTACGTCAGCCTCGGACCCGGCCAGCCCGGCCAGGGAAGCCCGCGGCTTTACCTGTTCTTCGCGACCTGGGACCAGGAGATCACGACCCTCGGCGGCCAGCTCGACGCGCTCAACGCCTACCAGGCGGCCGCGGGCGCAGGCGGCCTGCCCGGGCTGACCGCGGTTGACGAGGGGGGTATCGAGCCGTCGCCGTCGGCGCTTCCCGGCTTCCTCGCCACCCTGAGACAGCCGCTGTCCTATCCGGTCGGTATCGACGACAGCGGCCAGGTCGCGGACGGCTACGGGGTACAGGGCGTGCCCTGGTTCGTGGTGACCTCAGCAGACGGAAAGGTCCTGTGGACCCGTGAGGTGTCCGTCTCGGGCTGGCCGTCCCCCGCCGCCCTCGGCAAGTACGTGCGCTCCGCGCTGGCCAGCGCGAATAAGTCTCATTAACGACCGCGGAGGAAACCCATGACAGCATTCGCCCGGCTCCGCGGCACGCTCCGGCACGCAGCGCCGCTCGCCCTGATCACCATCGTCGTCGCCGGATGCGCCAGCGGCAGCCCAGCGGACAAGTCCGGCGCGAGTCCCGCCGCCATGAGCAGCAGCATGAGCGGGATGAGCATGGCGGCCACGCCGAACGCGGCGGGGGCCGCGGCCGCAAGCAGCGAAGCGGCGGCGGGCGGCAGCGGGATCACCCCGGTGCCTGCCCAGGTGCTCGGCACGGCCGTCTGGCAGGGGATGAAGATCACCGCGATGGCGATGACCCCGGTTGCCTTCGACATTTACAACGGCACCGCGATGCAGCCGGTCAAGCCGCCGAAGAACGTGAGCTTCCACCTGATGGTGCTGCTCAACGACGCGCAGACCAATGTCGTTCTCCCCTACGCCAGCGTGTGGGGGACCATCAAGGAGGGCAGCAGGACCTCGTTCGACGAAAGCCTGTGGCCGATGATCTCCCGGTACATGGGGCCGCACTACGGCAACGACGTCGTCCTTCCCGGGTCCGGCACCTACCAGCTGAGCCTGCTTATCTCGCCGCCCGTCTCTGGCCGCCACGTCGAGTACCAGGGCGTGTGGCTGAAGGCGCACACGGTGACCTTCACTTTCCGCTGGCACCAGCCGTCGTGACCGGCGCGAGCGCACTCCCGCGGCGGCTCGTACGGCTGACCCGGCGCCGCCTGCTGCTCGGCGCCGGGGCGGTCGCCGTCGTGGGGTCCGGGGCGGGTGCCGGGATCGGCGCCGGCCAGCCGGCCACCCCTGGCGTGACGCTTGGCTCGCAGCCCGCCGGGCTGCCCGCCCGGCAGCACGCGTGGGAGGCGTACCTCACGGCCGACGCCGACGGCAACCCGGTCGCCCCGCGGTTTGACCGGCTGCTGTTCTTCGACGTCGCCGGCGACCCCGCGCCCGCGTCCGCGCGCCTGCTCGAGGCCGCACTGCGCGCGCTGGAGCGCGCCTACCGGTGGCGGTCATCGGGCCTGCTGTTCACCGCGGCCTGGGGCCCCGGTTACTTCACGGACGTGCTCAAGGCCGCGTCGCCCGTCCTGCCCGCGACGGCGCTGTCCGGTTTCGAGCAGCCCGCGGTCGACGACTACCACCTGTGCCTGCACCTGGCCTCCGACGACGAGTCCCGGCTCGCGGCGGTCGAGGCCGCCCTCACCCGGGGCGAGCCCCTCCCCGCAGCCGTAACAGGCGGGCAACTCGACCTCTCCAGCGTGCTGCGCTGGCGGCAGTCCCGGACCGGCTTCGTCGGGGCCGGGCTGCCGGCCGGGCGCCAGCAGGTGAACGGCATTCCCGCTGGCGACCCGGTACCGGGCAGCGCGCCGCTGTTCATGGGGTTCAAGTCGGACCTGCGGCGCAACCAGGCCAGCGAGGACGCCGTGACGGTCACCGACGGCCCGTTCGCGGGCGGCACGACCATGCACGTCAGCTACCTGCGGCTGCGCCTTGACACCTGGTACGCGCAGCTGTCGCAGCGAGAGCGGGTGGCCCGGATGTACGCGCCCCAGGTCAGCCCGGAGCAGGCAAACGCCTTCACCACCGACGCGGCAAGCGATCCGGACCTGCTCGGGCAGGCGATCACCCGGTACGGCGTGATCGGGCACGCCCAGGCCTCGGCCCGTGGCCGCCGCGGCGGCAGACCGGTCATCCTGCGCCGCGACTTCGACACCACCGACGGCGGCCTGGCCGGGCTGCACTTCGTCTCACTCCAGCGGACGATCGCGGATTTCGTGACCACCCGCACCGCGATGAACGCCGCCGGCGCGCAGCTGGCGAACCCGTCGGTCACCGACACCGTGAATAACGGCATCAACGAGTTCATCTTCGTGCTGCGCCGCGGCAACTACGTCGTCCCGGCGCGCGCCCAGCGGTCGTTCCCGCTGCTGCCCGGCCGGGAGACCGCGCTCGCCTGAGGCGCTGTCCGGCGGCTAGGGAGTGAAGGGAGCGGTGACCGTCGCGTCGCCGTTACCTGGCCCGCGTGCCGGAAGCCCAGGGTGAGCGGCACGGTCCGCCGGTTCTCGGACGGTACCGGGTGCTCGATCAGCAGCCCGCCGGTGAGCGGGCTGAGCGAAAGGGGCCCCCGGCCGGGACAGCCAGGCGGCCGGGGAAAGCTAACGG
>DASWUW010000001.1:0-6415 GCA_036406335.1 Trebonia sp. | reverse complement strand
TTATTTAATCGCGCTGCAAATCAAAATTTCGCTGACGTACGCCATTAATTGAAGGTATCCCCATGGTTGACATTCGCAGGAACCAGCGCTGCGCTCCGCTGGAAAGCGGAATGAGCAGGGAGAGGATTAAGCCGTTCTCGTTCGGAACTAGCGTTTCGATCCTTATTTCTGGGAGATTTGTTTATTTAGTGGGGATTCCGTGAGAAAGCGGATCGCCTTCCTCGCCGGCGTCATCCAGCGCATCATCCGGGCTCGCTGGCGACCACCCGGAGCGAGGTCAGCGTGGGGTCGGCGGCGTAGGCGATACGCACCCCGGACGCGCGGGCCTGCCGGAGCGCGGACACGGCCTCGGCGGTGACCTGCTCCCCGGGGGCGAGGACCGGGATGCCCGGGGGGTACGGCGCGACGAGCTCGGCGCATACCCGGCCCACGGCCTCGGTGACGGGCACGCTCTCGTGGGCAGCGAAGAACGCCTGGCGCGGCGGCTGGGCCATGACCGGGCTGACCGCGTACGCGGCCGGGCCGACGACCGGGCGGCGCGGCCCCCGGTGCCGCCCGATGGCGCTGATGACCGCCTCGGTGAAGCGGCCGAGGGACCGGTCGTCGTCGGCGAGCGAGACGACCGCGACGATCACGTCGCGCTCGGCGGCCTCGACCGGGATACGCGCCTTCAGCAGGTCCTGCTCGACGGCGATGCCGTCCGCTCCGGTCCCGGACAGAACGAGGGTGAGCTTGAGCGGGTCGACCGCCGGGCCGCCCAGGATGGCCAGTCCGTCGACGGAGGAGAGGCGCGCGCGGGCGGCCGCAGCCGCCGCGAGGGACCGGCCGAGCAGTTCGCGGCCGTCGCGCTCGAGGAGCGCCCGGGCGGCGTCGATGCTCGCCAGTATCGCGCCGGCCGGGCTGGTGGTGGCGGTCGCCTCGACCCCGGCGTCGAGTCGCGCCGGGTCGATGCGCTCGGTACGAGCGAGCACCAGCGCCGCCTGGCTCCAGGCCGGCAGCGTCTTGTGGGCGCTGACCACCATGGCGTCGGCGCCGAGTTGCAGGGCGTGCCGGGGAAGATCCGGGTGGAAGCCGAAGTGCGCGGCCCACGCGGCGTCGACGATCAGGGGCACGTCGCGGGCGTGGGCCGCCCGCGCCAGCCCGGCGATATCCCCCACGGTCCCGACGTACGACGGGTCGCCGACGAAGACCGCCCGCGCGTCGGGGTACTCGGCCAGGGCGCGCGCCACCTCCTCCGGCGGCACGCCGAGCGGCAGACCGGTGGCGGGGTCGACCTCGGGCCGCACCCAGACCGGGGTGAGGCCGGCCAGGACGAGACCGATCAGCAGCGAACGGTGCAGGGTCCGGCTGACCACCACCCGGTCACCGTCGCCGCCGACGGCCAGCGCGATCGCCTGGTTGGCATGGGTGGCGCCGCCGGAGGAAAACCGGCACCGGTCGGCGCCCCAGAGCCGGGCCGCCCGTTCCTCGGCCTGCGTCAGGACGCCGGCCGCGAGCTTCATCGTGTCCAGGCCGGCGTACAGCGGGACGTCGCCGGCCACCACGTCGCCGACGAGATCGTGACGCTGCTTGTGCCCCGGGATGGTGAACGGCGTCCGGGGCTCCTCCTGGAACCGCAGCCACGCATCCAGCAGCGGGGCGTCGGCGCGCAGGCCGCGCGGGTCAGTGGGCATCGGGGCTCCCAAGCCGCCCGAAAGCGTCACGGTGAGTGAGGTTAGCAACCATACCGGGCGGCGCCCGGCCCGCTGACATGGAGATTTGATAACTCTCATGCACTATCTCATAACTGAACGTAGTATTCCCAGCGTTGGACCGGGGTAACGATGCGTAGAAGCGGGGTGGGCTCGGTGGACGATGACTTGATCGACGTACGGCGCCAGCCGCTCGTGGTACGGGACGGGTGCGCGCCAGGCCGCACCCCGGCCGGCCGCTGGCCGGCGGACGGCGTTCTCGTGCGGAGCGAGCAGTTCGCGGTCAACGAGGCCCTCGCGTGCCTCGCGCCCAACGGCCGGGCCGACGGCCGGGTACTAGGGGTGCACGCACCCCCGGGGACCGGGGTGACCGAGGTGTTCGGCGACCTGGTCGCGGCCGTGGTCACCGAGCGGGCCCGGCGCATCGCGGACCTGCCCGACCCGGCGGCGGCGTTCGCGTCCACCCGGCACTGGGGGCCGCACGTGGTCAGCGTCCTGATCCCGGAGCTGACCGGCTTCGAGATCGTGCAGTCTACTCCGGGCGCGACGGCACTAGACCGGGCCGAGGGGGCCGCGCCGCCCAGCCTCACCTTGCCGCCGCTCGGGGCCCGGTGGCGGGACCGGGCCACCCGCGCCGATTACTTCGCCTCTACGGCGCGGCTGTCCGACGGCGTCGGCGCGTGGGCGATGCTCGTCGCCCGGCTCGGCGACCACCCGGCGAACCGGGCCTTCGCCGAGCGCTGGTGGCACGGCACGGTGCGCGGCACCGACATCCTGTTCCCGGCGGGCGAGTCGATGGCCGCCGCGCTGCGGCGGCTCAAGGGCAAGACGGTCGACTGGCCCTCCGCCGTCACCTGGTTCAGGTCCGCACTGGGGAAGGTGCAGAACCTGGCGGACGAGCGGATGCGGGTGGCCGAGGCACTCACCCGGCTGTCGTACCTCGAGCAGGCCTGCGAGGAGGCATCCTGTACCGTCGAGGCTGCGCAGGCCCAGGTCAAGGAGCTGACCGAGGGCGAGCCGACGGTCCGCGACGCGGTTATCACGGCCGACGAGGAGTACCGGGCGGCGCTCGCCGCGCTGGGGGCCCACGAGCTGGCCCGGCCCGCCCTGACGACCGTTACCGCACCCGGGGCAGCGGCGCTGCGGTCGCGCGGCGCGTTGTCGGTGGCGCTGGCCGGCGGCGTCCGCCGCCGCCGGAATTACCAGCGCTGGTCCGCCACCCGGCGCGGGCTGCGCTCCGCCTGCGCGATGACCGAACGGCGGTGGGAAGCGGCGCTGCGCGAGGCGGAGACGCTGCGCGGCGCGGTGACGGCGGCCCGGCTGGCCGCCGCGGCCGGGACCGCCCAGGTCGTTCAGCTCACCTCCGAGATGGAGCCGCTCGCCCAGATGGTCGCGGCGGCCCGGCAGCTGTGGGGCGACAACGTGCCCGCCGGGCCGTCCCAGGCCGAGACCGAGGACCCCGCACTGATCGAGTGGCGGGAGACGACGGCGCCCTGGGCCGACGAGGAGTACGCCAACGCCCGCGCCCAGGTCTTCGTGGCCGCCCTCGAGCTGCACAAGGCGCTCATCGCGACCCAGGCCGAGGTCTTCGAGGCCAACCTGGCCGCGCTGATGGAGCTCATCAGCACCGATGCGCAGACGGCGGGCGGCGCCGGCCCGGACCCGCAGGAAGACGACCGGGACAGTGCCGTGCGGGCCGAGGTACTCCAGGCTGCCTGGCAGTCGCTGTTCCTGGTCGTCCCGATGGTGCACGTGCCGTTCGAGGCGGCGGAGGCACTTTTCGACGGGCTGGCACCCCGTTCGCTCGGCTGGCTGCTCGCCGCCGACGCCGACCAGCTCGCCGACGGCGAGGTCAGCCGCCTGCTGCGCTGGTTCGACCGGGCGGTCTTCGCCGGGGACCGGGCCGAGCAGGTCGCCCACCAGCCGGACCGGGTCGTCCGCTACGGCACCTGGCTGCCGTCGGCCGCGGCCGGGGCGCCGGACGACACCGAACCCCGCTGGGTCGGCATGCCGCTGCGGGTGGTCCGCGGCCAGGACCGCGTCACGGTCGACGGCCGCAACGACCTCGCCTCCGACGGCCTGCTCATCGCCTACCGGGAGTAACCGCCTACCAGGAGTAGCCGCGCCGGGGCCACTTCACCACCGTGATGTGGCCGGCCGACTCCGGCTTGGCGCTGCCGGGGGCGTAGTCGTAGACCGTGTGAGACGCGAGGTTCATGACGAAGACGTCGACGATCGCGTACGTCTTCGGGTCGAGCCAGGTGATGTAGACCTGGTCCGCGCCGATCGGGACGGCCACGTAGTCCTCGGTGGGGAACTTCGCCCCGACGTTCGGGCCGGCGATCGGGGTGCCGAGGACGGTGCCGCCGGCGTAGACCTGCTGGAAGGTGTTGCCGGTATTGGTGCCCAGCGTGTACTGGGCGTTGACCACGAAGCCGCTGAGGTCGAGCCGGGTCAGGCTCAGCGGCGGCTGGCGGTGCGCCGGGGCGGCACTGGCGGCCGACGTGGCGGCAGCCGCGCCGCCGGCCAGCAGCGCGGCGGTCAGGGCGGCAGCGGTCAGGCGAGCGCGCTTGGTTGCGAACATCCGGGGGCCTTCCTAGGGAGGAATGTCGCCCGGAGCGTAAATCCGCGTCCGGGCGGCTGCTACTGGGGCAGGCTCAGGAATTCGACCGACTTTTCCCGCATTTCGACCTTGCGGATCTTGCCGGTGACGGTCATCGGGAAATCGTCGGTGACGTGCACGTAGCGGGGAATCTTGTAGTGCGCGAGCTGGCCGGCGCAGAACTCGCGCAGCGATTCGGCGGTCACCGGCGCGGCCCCGGGGCGGAGCTGCACCCAGGCCATCAGCTCCTCGCCGTACTTCGCGTCGGGCACGCCGATCACCTGGGCGTCCAGGATGTCGGGGTGGGTGTAGAGGAACTCCTCCACCTCGCGGGGGTAGATGTTCTCGCCGCCGCGGATCACCATGTCCTTGATCCGGCCGGTGATCGACAGGTAGCCGTCGTCGTCCATCACCGCCAGGTCGCCGGTGTGCATCCAGCGGGAAGCGTCGATAACCTCGCTGGTCTTGTCCGGCTGCTGCCAGTAGCCCAGCATGACGCTGTAGCCCCGGGTGCACAGCTCGCCCGGGATACCGCGGGGGACGGTCAGGCCGGTCGCGGGGTCGATGACCTTGGACTCGATGTGCGGCCCGGACCGGCCGACGGTGGCCACCCGCCGCTCGACCGAGTCGTCGACCCGGGTCTGGGTGGAGACGGGAGACGTCTCGGTCATGCCGTAGCAGATGCTGACCTCGGACATGCCCATCCGGTCGATGACCTGCTTCATTACCTCGACCGGGCAGGGCGAGCCGGCCATGATGCCGGTCCTGAGGCTGGACAGGTCGTAGGAGTCGATACCGGGGACGGCCAGCTCGGCGATGAACATCGTCGGCACGCCGTAGAGGCTGGTGCAGCGCTCGCTCTGCACCGCCTCGAGGGTTTTCACCGGGTCGAAGGCCGGGGCGGGGATGATCATCGCGCAGCCGTGGCTGGTGGCGGCCAGGTTGCCCATCACCATCCCGAAGCAGTGGTAGAAGGGCACCGGGATGGCGATCCGGTCCTCCTCGGTGTAGTTGCACAGCTCGCCGACGAAGAACCCGTTGTTGAGAATGTTGTGGTGCGAGAGGGTCGCGCCCTTCGGGAAGCCGGTGGTGCCCGAGGTGTACTGGATATTGATCGGGTCGTCGGCGGACAGCTCGATCGCGTCCAGCGCGTCGTCGCGGGCGGCCAGACCGGCGTGCCTCCCCGTCTCGGCTAGCTCGCGCCAGGCGTCGGAGTCGAGCAGCACCACCCGCTCCAGGCCGGCGCAGCGCGGCCGCACCTCGGCGATCATCGCGGCGTAGTCGGAGGTCTTCAGCCGCTGGGCGGCGACCAGCAGCTTGCAGCCCGACTGGTTGAGCACGAACTCGAGCTCGCTGGTGCGGTAGGCGGGGTTGATGTTGACCAGGATCGCGCCGATTTTGGCGGTGGCGTACTGGGTGACGGTCCACTCAGCCCGGTTCGGCGACCAGATGCCGACCCGGTCGCCCTTGACGATGCCCGTCCCGAGCAGCCCGTAGGCGACCGCGTCGACCTCGTCCTTCAGCTCCGCGTAGCTGTAGCGCAGTCCGGCCTGGACGTCGACCAGGGCGAGCCGGCCGGGAAAACGGGCGGCGGTGCGGTCGAAGTTGGCGCCGATCGTGTCGCCTAGCATCGGCGTGCCGCTCGTGGCCGACGTGTAGCTGAGCTCGGCGCGCCTGGCCGCCGTGGCCGTGGTGGGCTGCTCACCCATGACTGTCCCCTCGTTCCTCGCCGGTGAGGCTGATGGTGCACCCAGCATGGCCGGCCCGGGGGTGATTGAACAAGGCGGCATCCGGGTCCGGCGGGTGCGAGGTTCCTGGTCAGGAACCTCGCACCCGGCCCGGTCCGGCGCCCGGTACAGCCAGACCGGCGGCAACCGGCACCACCAGGTCCCGAATCTGCATCAATCAATTCAAAGTGGGTGAAGAGCAGACCTGGGCTAGGTGTGGTTGGAGTATGTCGGTGGAGCAGACGACCTCACGGGACCCGGGAAAGGCCGCCGCGGCGGACTTCGCCGGCGAACCGCCCTACCGGGGACTTGCCCGGTACGAGGCAGAAGATCAGCGGTGGTTCTTCGGGCGGGAGGACGTCACTGAGCTGATCGCCTTCCTCGCCGAGCAGCGC